>JBJXHA010000176.1:0-4893 GCA_046160275.1 Bacteroidia bacterium
ATTTTTCCGCCAATGATGCTAAAACAATTTAACCCATGTCGACAAAAACCCGCAGCAAAACAAGCATCAAATACTTTGCTGTCCTTATCCACAAAATCATAAGTATCTAAGATTCTGCCTTCTTCAAATATTTTTCTCAATGCAGGAACGGTGTCGGCAACCAGAAAACCATTGTCCATCATGGCAAGTTTTACGCCTTTTCCTGTAAAACATAAACGATGTAAATGGCTCAAATTCAACATATCTAATTGCCATTTTGGATAATCTAGGCTGTCGAGGGTTCTAAATTCTTCGGAAGTTTTAGCAATGCTTAGCGCAGCTACGGAGCTAATGTCCTTCACAAAAGGAAGTTGTTGTAGCAAAGAAATTTGTTGGGGATTCAAATAAGCAGAAACACCATTGAGCCAACGAGAAGTAGTAATAGGCTGAATATTAAGCCCTTGCAAGATTTTAAGATATTCTATATTTACAGGATAATCCTTTGCATCAATGGAAATATTTTGTTGGTAACGATTCCACAAGGCATCGGGGCTAAGTGCAAGGTGCTGATTTTGAATAGATTTATCTCGAAAAAACACCCAATATTTTTGGGAAGAAGATTGTGCAAAAAGTGGCAAACTAAGCAGCCAAAGCAAGAGAACGACAAGAAAATGTTGTGCTTTCATATAAGTTTTTACTCAATAAAAATGGATATGAATGTAAATGTTTTTAAAGTGAAAATGTTTGCTAAGGTATTAAAAAATTGTGGAATAGTCATTACAAAAATGCGGGAACTGCCATTTTTAACAAAAATGACAATTCCCGCATTTTCAACCTTTTTGGACTGGTGCTTCATTTAGAAGAAACCTACCCAGAAATTACTCTTTATATCCATTTTTTGCCCAGCAATCAATCTTTTTGATGTCGCTGTCGCTGAGTTTGCTACCACCTTTAGGCATGGGTTCGCAGCCCGTTCCATGATGAATAGAACATAAAACCAAATCATTGGTACTAAACGTATTTTTGGAAGCAGCATAACCTTCTAAATTTACGCCTTCTTTTTTGGTAGCGGCATTATGACAACCCGAAAAAGCACAATTATTGTCCAAAATCGCTTTCACACTTTTGGTATATGTGTTGGTACTATCTACAATTGTAGTACAATCGGCAGCGTTCAAATAATCCTCTGGAGGTGTGGTATTATCACAAGCCGAAATTGCTACTCCCACCAATAAGGGGAGAAAAAACAAACTATATTTTCTCATAATGAAATTAAAATGACGTTTTCTATCTTAACATTTACGCAAAAAAATGAAAAAAAGTGTATGCAAATTACAAAAAATCAACAAAAAAATTTAGCTTTGGCAAATGAATGTGCGAGAAAGGTAGAAGTTGCCTTTTCTTTGTTTATTTCATTGCTTTTACTTCTTTATATCTTATCACCATTTTATCATTTTTTCCATGCAAAAACAACTTACACTTTTTTGTTTTTCTTTGCTGCTTGCCGCCTGCCAAAATTCGGAAGGAGATAGAACACTACAAAATGAGGCTTTGCAGAATCAACTTAAAATGAACGAGATACAATTTATGGCAAGCCATAATAGCTATCGTATTCGCACGTATGAGCCTTTGTATGAGTTTACTTTGGCACTAGCGGCGCAACTCACACTTCCCGAAGACCCCAAAGCTTGGGATTACACACATTTACCTATTCCACAACAGTTATCGGATTACAACATTCGTGGACTAGAAATTGATATTTTTAATGACCCTAATGGCGGACATTTTTATAGCCGCGAGGGAATGAAGTTTGTCAATGAGCCAAAAGAGTCAGGAATTGCGGAGCTTCAACAACCTGGAATGAAAGTGCTTCATATTCCCGACATGGATTTTATGACGCATTATTATACTTTTGTTTCTGCTTTACAGGCGGTAAAAACGTGGTCTGATGCGCACCCCAAACATTTGCCGATTGTCATAAATGTCGAGGCAAAGGAAAGTACGATTGCTGACCATATTGCACTTGATGGTTTTATAAAGGCGATTCCTTTTGATGCGGTGGCTTGGGACGCGCTCGATACAGAAGTGAAGTCAGTTTTTGGGGAAAATTTGGAGCAAGTAATTACCCCTGATGAAATTCGTGGAAATTATCCTACTTTAAAGGAGGCGATTTTGCAAAAAGGTTGGTGGACATTGGAACAAGCAAGAGGAAAAGTAATTTTTGCCTTAAATATCTCATCTGCTAGAACCCAAGCCTACCTAAATGGGCATCCTTCTTTTGAGGGCAGAACGATGTTTGCTTATATGAATGATGATGCAAGCAATGCGGCAGCTTTTATCATTCAAAATGATGCGAAAGGCGACCAAGCGGCAATTACAGAATATGTAAAAAAGGGGTATATGGTACGCACACGCTCTGATGCTGATACAGAAGAGGCAAAAACAGGAGATTATACTCCTTTAAATGCCGCTTTGGCAAGTGGGGCGCAAATTATTTCTACGGATTATTATCGCCCTGATGAAAGATACCTTACGAATCCCGAATGGACAAATTTTACAGCAACGATTCCAGGCAATGTCGTGGCGCGTAGCAATCCTGTGTTGAATACGATTTTTAAAGGCACTGTAAAAGAATAAGTATGGGCTAGTAAAAAACGAAGAAGATAATTTGGCGTTTTTAGGTCATTGAGCGATAGTCGAAATGACCTAAAAACGTCAAAAGCTCATTTCGGCTATCGCTCATTTCGGCAAGCTCAATACAAGCAATGACCTTTTGACTGTGTCTTTTAAGAAATGGATATTCTTTGTTTATTTCCACTTCATACTTAGCAGTGCGAAAAAGGAAAAGGCTTAGTTTAGTGTTAAGTTTTCTATTCTTGCCGTAACCGTTACAGACTTAATCCGAAGGTTTTTGTTCTCGCTGTAATAGTTACAGGCTTAATCCGAAGGTTTTTGTTATCGCTGTAATAGTTACAGACTTAATCCGAAGGTTTTTGTTATCGCTGTAACAGTTACAGACTTAATCCGAAGGTTTTTGTTCTCGCTGTAATAGTTACAGACTTAATCCGAAGGTTTTTGTTATCGCTGTAATAGTTACAGACTTAATCCGAAGGTTTTTGTTATCGCTGTAATAGTTACAGACTTAATACAGTGTAAATTAAGTTTTATTGCATTTCTCTCTAGTTGTCATGCTGTAAGCATCTTATCACGCAATGTGTTCAAGCTAGATTTGATAAGATATTTACAATATGACCAGCCCACGAAAACATTAGAAATTTTCCTTAACAGTGTACTTAATACTGTGTAAACAAAATTTTCTTCTATTTTAGCATACTAACATGGCGCTAAAATAGCTCGCATAAGGCGGTGTCCTCACCGCAGCGCAAGGTTTTTGCGGTGAGGACACCGCCTTATGCGAGGAGAAAAACATCATAAAACTTAATTTACACTGTACTTAGTACACTGTAAATTAAGTTTTATTGCATTTCTTCCTAGTTGTCATATTGAAAATATCTTATCATGCAATGTGTTCAAGCTAGGTTTGATAAGATACTTACAGTATGACCAGCGCGCAAAAACATTAGAAATTTTTCTTTACGGTGTACTAAGCATAAGCACTAGCAAGATTTTCCTAAGTTTACGATACTTGGTATGGGGCAAATGTTCATATAAATTAGGGTGGGATTGAAATCCCACCCTAATTTATATGAATATTTACAAAAGGCTTAAAAAAAACTACTGCTTCACATAAATCTCGCCGCCTGCCAATTCAAACTCTTTGGATTTTTCATCCATTCCTTTTTGAAGGGCTTCTTGCTCACTTTCAAGCTGTTGCGCGGCTGCATATTCTCTTACCTCTTGGGTAATTTTCATCGAACAGAATTTTGGTCCACACATGGAGCAGAAATGCGCCACTTTTGCATTGTCTGAAGGCAAGGTTTCATCGTGAAATTCGCGTGCCGTATCAGGGTCGAGCGAAAGGTTAAATTGGTCATTCCAACGGAAATCAAAACGCGCTTTTGACAAAGCATTGTCGCGGTAATAAGAACCTGGATGCCCTTTTGCTAAATCTGCTGCGTGCGCCGCTAATTTATAAGTAATTACCCCATCTTTTACATCTTTTTTATTAGGCAAACCTAAATGCTCTTTGGGTGTAACATAACACAGCATTGCCGTTCCATACCAACCAATCATTGCCGCACCAATTGCCGAAGTAATGTGGTCATAACCCGGCGCGATGTCTGTCGTCAATGGTCCGAGTGTATAAAAAGGAGCTTCCCCACAATGTTCAAGCTGCTTATCCATGTTCTCCTTAATCAATTGCATCGGCACGTGACCTGGTCCTTCAATCATTACTTGGCAATCATGTTTCCAAGCAATTTTTGTTAATTCGCCCAATGTTTCCAATTCTGCAAACTGCGCTTTGTCATTTGCATCAGCAATTGAGCCTGGACGCAAACCATCTCCCAAAGAAAAAGAAACATCGTAGGCTTTCATAATTTCGCAAATTTCCTCAAAATGTGTATATAAAAAGCTCTCTTTGTGGTGCGCCAAACACCATTTTGCGATGATAGAGCCGCCACGCGAAACAATACCCGTCAAGCGATTTGCCGTATAAGGAATGTAACGCAACAACACACCTGAATGAATCGTAAAATAATCCACCCCTTGCTCTGCCTGCTCAATCAAGGTGTCGCGGTAAATTTCCCACGTCAATTCTTCAGGAACTCCATTCACTTTTTCTAAGGCTTGATAAATCGGAACTGTCCCAATCGGAACGGGCGAATTGCGAATAATCCACTCCCTTGTTTCGTGAATATTTTTTCCCGTTGACAAATCCATAATCGTATCTGCTCCCCAACGACAAGCCCAAACTGCTTTTTCTACTTCTTCCTCAATTGAAGAGGTTACTGC
>JBJXHA010000177.1:0-9083 GCA_046160275.1 Bacteroidia bacterium
ATTAAAAACTTATATTCTGCGGAAACCACTCTTTGTGGATTTTGAAAATACAAAGAAAAATGAATTACTTCCAAGAAATCGAAACGCTAAAACAGCAAATAGAGGAGTTGCGCCCCCTTAAACCTGAAACAGAACAGCGCATTTTGCAAAAATTTAGGCTGGATTGGAATTATCACTCAAACCACATTGAGGGAAATAAACTCACTTATGGCGAAACCAAGACCTTTTTATTGCATGGAATTACAGCAGGCGGCAAGCCTTTAAAAGATCATTTAGACATTAAGGGGCATAATGAGGCAATTTTGTTATTAGAAGATATTATTAAGAAAGAACGAGAAATAACAGAAACTTTTATCAGAGAGTTGCATAGTATGATTCTCAAAGAACCTTATGATAAGCCTTCTGTTAATTCATTGGGGCAATTTGTTCCGCGAAAAATAGAAATTGGAAAATACAAAACTGTGCCGAATCATGTAAAAACAACAACGGGCGAGATTTTTTATTTTGCGACACCCGAAGAAACACCCGCCAAAATGTACGATTTGATGCAATGGTATCGGAAAATGAAAGCAGATTGGCAAGAAAAACAGGAGTATGAGCATCATCCCTTATTGATTGCTGCACTTTTTCACTATAAATTTATTCGCATTCATCCTTTTGATGATGGGAATGGTAGGCTTGCGCGAATTTTGATGAACCTGATTTTGATGCACAATGGTTTTCCGCCTGTTATCATTAAAACAGAAAAAAAAGAAGATTACTACAGTGCCCTGCGCCAAGCAGATGGCGGCGACCTCGAATATTTTGTCAAATACATTGGCGAGCAATTAATTCACTCTTTGAACCTTTATTTACGTGGGGCAAAAGGTGAAAATATTGAAGATGAAACAGATGTGGACAAGGAAATTGCCTTGTTAAAGGCTTCGTTATCAGGGGAAAAGGAGAAAGTTATGATAACAAAAGAATTGTGGAATGAGATATACTTTAAAAGCATAAAACCCCTTTTTGAAAAGGTATTGTGTAAGTTAAATCAATTTGATGAATTGTTTTTCGAGAAGGATTTACTATTTCTGTTCGGCACGAGTGTTTTAAATCACGCCCGTAATTTACAAGACTTAGAAGAAAAAATAGCTAACAATGGGGAAAGTATAAGAAGTCTTGTGCTTGAGTATCGTTTGCGAGAGTTCAAGAAAACAGAGAATCTTAACTTTTACTGTTTTGCGGATTTAAACATAACACTAAACCAATATGCTACTTTTAAAGTCAATACAAAAGCTAATTCATTTAGAGAACTTACTATTCCTTATCATAACTTTGACTTAATGAATAAATACGAAGACGAAATTGCAAATGCCTTAGCAAAAGAGATGCTTAGGCAAATTAAAGAAAAGTTAAGTAATGAGAATTAGGTACAAGAAAATCGTATAAAAAAGGGCATTTTCAGTTAAGAAATGCCCTTTTTTTATTAAAAACGCCTCAAATTTTCTTGATTACCTTTGCAACTTCACGACCTTTCCTGATGCAATCAGTTGATTCTCAGCTTTTACTTGATAAAAATAAATACCTGCGGGTAAATGCGTTGTATTTATTTGATAATCATAGCCATAGCTTTGCACTTGAATCGGCATATCTTGCCCTAATTGATTGTATAAGTGAATTTCAGCGGCTTGTGGTTTGTCTAAATGAATAAAAAAGTTTTCTTGGAATGGATTAGGGAAGGCTTGGGCATTGCCAAAATTTGCGGCAGTTTCTATGTCCAAAACTCCTGTAAATTGGTATTTCATTATAAATAAATCGGTTTGCGCCTCATTTGCCCACACATCACCCATCAAAAACAACAAGTCATTTTTTACATAAACTTGCACACCTTTGTCCAAAGAATCAGTAACCATAATGTTATCACTCCATTGCAAGGTGCTGTCAGGGGCGTAGCGTAAAATAACAAAATCAAAATTAGGGTTTGCTGCAGTGCCATTATTACTATGTCCAAATACATACACATTTCCTGCGTTATCAATGGTTAAATCATCAGCAATATCTGCCTCGTTTTGATTGCCATTAAAAAATTCTACCCAATTTTGTGTACCTGTCGAACTATATTGTAATGTCATCATGTCATCATTTAATGAGCCAGAAGTTGTTCTGCGAGAGGTTCCTGCGATAGTTACCTTGCCATTTACATCTGCCACAACGCCTCTAGCCTCGTCTTCATCTCCTCCATCATACAGTTTTACCCATTTGGGGATTCCTGCATTATCGTATTTTACGGTTAATATGTCAAGAGTTGTTCCATTGTCTTTTGTTCCTGTAAAATACACATTTTCAGCAGCATCTACAAATAAATCCTTCACTTTTTCGTCTTCTGTCGCAATGCCATAATTCTTTTGCCAAACAACATTTCCCGTATTATCATATTTAATCAAAGAGATATTATGGAGATTCGTGGTTGTGTTTCGACTATTACCAATGAGATAAATAAAATTGTTATAAACGATCATGTTCGATAATCTGTCGTCAGCGTCCCCACTTCCATTAAAGGTTTTTGACCATTGTAACACGCCGCTTGTATTGTATTTTAGCAAAAGGAAATCATAATGTTCATCAGAAATTTGCGTAATTCCCGCAACATAAATATTGTTTTGTGCATCAATGTGCATGCTTACAGGTTCTCTGTTTAGGTTATTTGCCCCCATAAAATAACGCACCCACAAGGTATCGCCATTGCTATTTTTGAGTTTGATGACAGCAATGTTATTTTTTCCATTTGCATCTTTCATTTTAGCAGCAACGTAAGCATCAAATTGCGTATCTAATGCGATAGCAACCCCTTCATCTTCCCCAGTCACACTTTTACCCAAAAGCGTTTTTGCCCAAACAGGAGCGTTAGTTGAGTTATTCATTTTAGCCACCCACACATCTTTGTTGCCCTCATCTGTAGCCGAATAGCCCGTTACAAATAATTGCGAGGTAGAATCCAAGTAAGTTGATGCACGAATCCCATCATTATTATCCCCTTTGCCTTCGTATAAAAAGAAATATTGCAAAGCAGAGGAGTTAGTGTTTTTTAATAAAACTGCATCAGCTTGATTATCAGCATTTCCCAAATATCCTACGGTAAATACATCATTCCCCTTCACTGCCAAAGCTAAACCGCCATCATTTCTCATGCTCGTTCCATCATACACAGATTCCCACAATATTCCTCCAGTCGTATTAAACGCTGCGGTAAAAACATCAGAATTATTGGTAGAAGTAAGGCTTGTACCTACAACAACTGCCTCTCCGCTTGGCATTATCTTCATTGCAGCGGGAAGGTCGCTTTTATTCAAAGGACTATTCCAAGTTTCTGCCCATAATTGTGTGCCACTCACGTCCCATTTTGATACTAAGGCATCATAACTCACCGTTGCACCTGCCACCACATCACTTTTAGAAAGTACATAAGTATTGTCATTCGCGTCTAAGCCAATAGAAACCGCAATATCATCTTGCACATAGTTCAAAATCTGCTCCCATTCCAAAAAACCACCACTGTTATACTTGGTTATCAAGACATTCCAATTATTCCCTTGATAAATGCTTCCTGTCATATACAAATTATCGGCAGCATCTAAGGTAATTGCCGCCGCTTGGTCTTTGTTCCCTTTGTCAATTGTTTGACTCCAAAGAAACAAACCTGTTTCGCTGTATTTTGCCATCACAATGTCAGTATCCACGATATTAGAACTTGTTGCAATGACCACAATTTCATTCGCTGCGTTCACTACTGCCGCTACTGCTTCATCGTCTTGATTAGCAGTAGCATTATTCCAACGTTTTGTCCATTGCATCGTGCCGTTATTTGTTGTATATTGAAGCAAAACAACGTCCTTTTGAGTAGTAGAATTACTTGTGCCACAAACTACCACTTTTCCATTATTGTCCAAATAAATGCCCACAGGCACATCGTCCAAATTATCAGTATGGTTATAAGTTTGTGTCCAAAGTAAAGTACCAGTCGCGCTATATTTTTGGGTAAGAATGTCCTTACCTGTATTTTCATTGCTTTGAAAAGCAGCAAGATAGATATTATTTGCCGCGTCTGTTGTAATCGCTACAGCCTCATCTATTCCGTTTGCACTACCGTTGACCGTTTTTGTCCAAAGGGCGAAATTCGAGCTGGTGCTTAGTTTTTGTAGGAGAATGTTGCGGTTTTGTTTTGAAGAAATGGTATAACCCGCAACCAACATATTCCCTGCATTGTCGGTAACAATTGCTTGATATTTGTCGGAAAAATCCCCTTTTCCATTAAATTGATAGGTGGCTAGTTGTAGCACTTGAGCAAAAGAAAGTTGCGAAACTAATCCTAAAAGAGCGAATAAAAACGTGGTACGATTGCTTTTTTTCATGATAATAATAAAATAAGGCGAAGGACTTGTGAAAGTTAATGTAAACGAAAACCCCATTTTTCTGTGTTAGGTTTTAACAAAGAAAGTGCAATATTATGAAATATTATTCAAATTATCAATATTATTCCCAAAAAACTTTCCATGTTTTTCTACTTTTGGAACTAATCACTTGAAATAGATAATTTCCGCTAGGAAGTTGAGGCAAAATAATTTTTTGTTTGCGTTGTTGCTGCATATCTATCGGAACGGTAGCAAGCTCTCTACCTGTCAAATCAAAAATAGTCAGTTTAGGATAATTATCAAATAACTCCTTCATTTCTAAGTAAATATAACTTTCTTCAATCAACGTAGGATATAACCACATCTCTAGCGTCTCTTCTTTTTCTTTTGGGTAAATTTCTAGTTCGACCTTGTCTATCCAATAATTGTTGGTATTTTCACCTACAAAAGCAAAGCGAAGATAGAGCATATCCGTATTTGCATAATCATCTAAAGCAATGGTTTTCTTTTGCCAATCCGTTTTTTGAGGCGTAAAATATTGAAAATTGCTAGAAAGCGACTCCACCTCTTTGCTATTTTCCGCCACGAGTTGCCAAGTTGCCCCACAATCACGAGAGGCTTCTATTTTCAGGGTATCGAGAAAGTTATCGGGGTAGCGTTTTTGATGCGCCCAATCATAATGTAAGGAAATGGGGGCATTTATTCCTTTTAAACTAATTGCAGGCAAGCTTATTTTTACCGCTTCTTGCTGCGTTTGATTGTATAATTCTACTAGAAACGAATGACTAGAAGCATCAAAACTCCCTTTTTGTCCTATTTTTACAAGGTTAGTAGGAGAAATTTGCCAAGTCGAAGGCATATTTTCTTCAAAATCTTCGCTATAATTTTCATCTATTTGATAAGCAGCAACCGCAAAAGGAATAGATAAAGTATCGTTCCAAGCATTTTCATCTCCTTTATTTTCAAGGCTTTGTAAATAAATAGTCAAAATATGTGCGCCTGTATCCACAGCAAGGCTCGATAACGTAAGGTTTTGAACAGAAGCAGGCACAAATTCCGAAGCAAAGGTATCTGTTCTTACAAAACGATTGTCTAGCCATTGCGAAATCGCAAGTTGATGACTGGAATGCAAGCCGTTATTACGCAGGTAAATTTCGGGGGTAAATGTTCGATAACAAAGATTTGCCTCATAATCAGGATAATGGGAAAGTAAAGCCATGTCTTTTTGCAACAAAGCCGCTTCGGGAAGGGGAACTTCCCACAAACCTCGCCCAAAAGTAGCAGCACGAAGCGTATAAGTCGTAAGGTTTATTTCTAAATCATTAATAATGGTATTAGGTAAATCTTCATTGTAAGGCAGCCAACGTTTTTGCTTTGTTGTCGCATAATAAACGCCCATGTCTGTGCCAATATACAGAACATCAAGCGATTGCGGTTGATATTGAATGCAATTAATCGGAATATTAGGCAAATTGCGGGAGATATTTATCCAAGTTTTGCCTCCATCATTTGAGTGAAATACTTTCAAATGTTCTTCGTAGCCCGAAAAAGTGAGCCATATTTTATTAGGATTGTAGTCGCTAATTGCAAGGCTGGTCATTGCAGCTTGGTCAATCGGCAAATTACTTGTAATATCTTCCCATGTTTGCCCATTGTCTAGGCTTTGATATAACTTTTCATAAGACAAAGCATAACGAATATGGGGGTGAGAGGGCGAAATTTTGAGGGCTATTAGTTCGCTCATTTCAAAAACAGGCGAACAACTTTCCCAATCTTGCCTTTCTATTTCCTTAGATTGAAAAAGCTGAGAAAGAGAGGCATCTATTAAGGTATTGCTTTGTTTAGGATGTAATTGCATCGGAGCTACCCAAGTTCCTTGTGGGTCAGTTTTCGCTTCTACAAAGTGTTCGCCTGCATCGGCAGAATAAAACAAACGACCAAATTGGGCATTTACATACACTTCTTGCGCCTCTTTTTCATTAGAAATACACTCCATTCCATCAACAAGGCTCAAAATTTCAGTCCATTCTCCTTGCTCATATTTTAAAACGCCATTGTCTTGCAAACCTGCATAAATCGTTTGAGCCGCTTTTTCATGGTTAGAAATGCGGTATATTTGGCTAATTTGTAAACCTTTATTTCGGTCAGTCCAAGTTTCGCCTTGATTTTGTGTGCAGAAAACGCCACCATCATTTACCGCATACAAATCGTTACTCGTAGGCTGAAAAGTAAAGCCATGTTGGTCGGCGTGAACAAAATTCTTTGCCGTAATTGCTTCGGGATTAGAAATGGTTTTCCATGTTTTACCTGCATCAAAAGACTGCGCGATTTCAATTCCTCCCGCAAGAATATGGTTTGCATTGACAGGAGAAACTTCTAAGACGGAACTAAAATAAAGGAAAGTGGTGATATTAGGGGGAGCGAGTGGTTCAAATTTCATCGTGCTATCTTCACAAAGAAACAAAGCCCCTAAACCGTCCATAACATATAAATAATCGGGGTTGGCGGGAGTGGTAGCCAAAGAAAGCCGCCCTTGATGTGGAACAGCTGCCGTTACGATTTGCCAAGTTGCGCCCGCATCTTCCGAAGCATACAAGTATTGAGAAGAGATGGCATAGACTTTATCTATTTGATTTTCATGCCATTCCATATCAAAAAAGTGAGCATCGCAGGTTTTTGTCCAAGTTTGCCCTTTGTCTGAGGAACGATACAAACCTTTGCGCGTAGCCGCTAATAAAATATTGTGATTTCGAGGGGAAAGTAACAAACGTTGAATAATTTCAGATGCCGTTTGCTGATACGTTAAGCCACAAGCTTCCCAAGTTGAGCCGCCATCAGTAGAGTGAAAAACCCCTGCGGAATATGTTCCGCCCCAAAAATCAAGGTGTTGCCCTACTTGCAATTCAAATCCAAAAGGATCGCCCGTAGCAATATAAAGCTCCTGTCCATCATTAGGATTGAGGGCAATATCCGAAATACTTAGGCTTGGCAATTTATCGGTAAGCGGTTGCCACGATTTCGCATTGTCATTGCTTTTCCAAAGTCCACCACAAGCCGTTCCCAAATAAGCAATGCTGGGTTTCTTTTTTACAAAACGAAGTACATTTGCCCGCCCAACGCCTCCGCCTTGCTTGGGGGTATTCATAGGACCGATTGCTCGCCAAGCTTGTTTTCTTTGCGGAGAAGGCGTAGCCTCAAATCCGATTCGTTGATAGGTTTGCCAAAGTGCATCAGGTTCATAGCGCGTTCCGTTGGGTTTCATTCTGGCTTGCATAAAATATTTCCACCGTTCAAAATGTTCTTCTTCTCCTTCCTTTGGCTCTATCGCTTCTGTATTTGACGATAAAGGCAGCAAATTTTTAAAGGCATTTTCCACTTCAAAGAACGAGGGGCGAAGATTTTGCGCTCGTGGTTGTGCAATAAAACACATAACAAAGAGCAAAAATATAGATAAATGACGTATTATCATCGGTTATTCGGTTTACTTAAACGGTTAATGGTTAAGCAAATATAGGGATTTTAATTGAATGTATCTACATTTTACATTTTTTATTTACCTGATGTTAATTCAAGAGCTATTCTCTTCTTTTTTGTAAGCCTCTTCTTAATTGCCTGTTGATGAAACGCCTTTTTACTTTGCTCAATTGCTATGAAATGCCCTTTTTCCCTTTTAAGGAGAGAATAATGCTTCCACCTCTTCCGATAACTCATACTAAAATTGATAATAACCTATCGTGCGCATTAAATAAGAAAATAAGCCTCTTTTTAACTGTATCTTTTTAAACATTTCTTCATATTTGAGTTGTTTGGGGAAACAAATATAAGATTCCGTTTCAAACACGCCTGAAATACTAAGTCGCATGATTTCAGGAGGAAAAGAGACTTTGAATTTCGTCCAAAACGAAATAAAGTTCTTTGCGTTGACAGGAACAAATAAGACTTTTTTGTTTTTTTGAACCACGACTAAAAACCAATCCTTTGTACTGCCCGCTAATAACATAAGAGATGCCACACAAACAATCTCCTGTTGTGCTATTTTATGATGTACTAGTCCAAAATAATCATATTCCAAGTTACCATTATTTACGTCTATCTTTGATAAAAAACGATGAATTGACGCTTTGAGTCGAGTACGATAAATGTGTTTATGAAATGCAAACCATAAGTGAGGGCGAGGGAAGCTATCAATCAAAGGATTCTTTATAAAATGTGTACTATCTATTATTTCCCCTGCTTTGCTCGCTTTAGAAATAACAATTGAACCTTCACTACTGGTGTTCCAGTGTCGTTTCCAAAAAGTAATAATACTATGAATCGTATTCAAATAAAATTCCCAACTATCAGAATGTTCTTTAATGTAGTCAAATGTAAGCCCATCATTCCTAGTACTATCAATATCAGTGGGTACTGGATCATCTCCGCCAAACGGCTTATCTTGAGATTGCATCCTATCAAGTATATCATAAACGCTCATTTTAGCTTGCCTAAATGTTTTCATAATGAAATAAATAGCGATGAAATGTTTATTTACCTTCGTTGTTGTAACATTGTATGTTTGTTGCCAAAATTATCGTTTTTGAATTATAAAAACACCCTCTTTTTCGTTAAAGTAGATAAATTCATCTGTGATTGAATAGGCTTCTAGTAATGCTTGATACACAACATACACCATAATCATGGGACTTGTGTCTATGG
>JBJXHA010000178.1:0-4318 GCA_046160275.1 Bacteroidia bacterium
TCATTTTTTCCCCCCCCCCCCCCGAATTTTCTATTTTTGGAAATATTTCATTAATAGGAAAGTTCATTATATTGGCAATATTTGTTTCTAAAGCAGTTGCAATGATTTCGAGTTTTTCGATAGTAAGTTTCGTATTCCCCCTTTCCATATTGCAATACGCATTGAGTGAAATGCCTAACATACAAGACATTGCCTCTTGCGAATAACCTTTTAACCTGCGTAGGTCACGAATGTTGTTGGCTACTTGTTGATTCAAATTCATAACAGAAAAAGTGTGAATGTGTAATAACAGAACACAATGATGAAATAAAATAGTCGACTTGCTTTTATTATCCCCGATGCTCATACTAGGCTTTCAAAAACAAAACTAACAGCCTACGCACACAAAAGCAAATCTTTTTTCAAATTTTTTCGATTTTTTCTTCATTTTCTCAAAAACCTGCCTAAAATACCCCGAAAACCTGTGTATTTTGCCCCGCTTTTCAGGGTAGGGATTTTTGGGAGTAGGACGTATCTTTGTGGGGTAATATTGCAGATTGTCGCAGGTTTGGAGATGATGAGGGAATAAGGATGTTGGCAGTAACAAAAGAAAATAACATATCAAAATACATTTAATTTCTAAATATTATGAAAATAACACGAAAGATATTATTACTTGCCTTACTTGGTATAAGCAGTTTTTCCTATGGGCAGCAAGAGCAAGATAGCATGGAGAAGGTTATTCGGGGGAGAAATTGTATAAATCTGGATTTACCCTTAGATGCAAGAATATATCTCCCTTATACTTCTATAGGATATGAGCGCATTTTATTTAATCGTTTGCATTATTTTATTACAGGAAAAATAGCCATTGATGTGGCGGGAGTAGGCAATTCTTTTAGTTACAATGTGGGGCGAAAAAGAAATTATTTTGAATTAGGAGTGGGGCATCATTTAGGTTTTTCTCCTATATTTTTAAGGTTAGAACCTAGTATTAGTTATAGTGGAGTGTATATCTTAAATAACAAATACTTTTTTTACCCTATTGTTGGTTATCGTTTTCAGCCCTTGAAAAAAGGGCTTGTCTTAGGCGTTTATTTTCGCCCTACTTGTGTGACTCAAGCAGCTTACAGTGGTACTCCTATAACAGGACAAACTTATACTTACTCTAAAATAATTCATTCATGGTTGGCATTTAAGTTAGGTTTTAGTTTTTAATATTTTTAATTTTCTAGTTTTATGAGACTTTTTTCATTGTTCGTTTGGCAGTGCATCTTTGTACTCGCCCTGTTACCTTATTGTGCATTTTCACAAGGTGCGGAAGACATTTGTTGGTATGTTCCAGCAAACTGTAACAATTGTGCTGGTACAAAAATTAGTGGAATCCAGTGCGGGTGGCCTTATACCGTATGTGTAGATGATTGTAGAAACATTCAAGTAGTCTATGATAACACTGCAGGCTCTGCTGTGAATCCAATAAGCAAAACGGGCTATCGCATGGTTTTCGGGGATGAGTTCCCGCAAAATCAGCCCTTAGACACCTTGCGTACCCACTCAAGTCCAGTCCTTTATTATCTTAACAAACGTGGAAATACTTACCCTAAGTGGTTGTGTACGGATGACACAAGTTCTGTTCGTGGGAGTGGAGGCGGCGGAAGTTGCAATGATGCCGCTTTTGACAACATTTTTATTTTGCCTGATGATGGTTCAGATGGGAAATTGGTACTAAAAACCTTACGGATGCCTAGTGGCGGTGGATGTAGTGAGCGTTTTTCTGTTAACGGACTAGGGATGAATGGGAGAATTCGTTATGGTTTCTTGGAAGCACGTATAAAAGTGCCAAGAGGAGTGGGTCTTTGGCCCTCTTTTGTGTGGTGGTCACCTGGTTGGCAGTATCAAGAAATAGATATTTTTGAGTTTTTCCAACATGGTGGGACGTTTGAACCTGGCAACTTTTGTGGAAACACTACAGGGCATGATGTAGCCTTTGGCACAACGTGGAAGTTACATTCGGGTATTTATTACGACCCAGATGGCGATCCGTACCTAAATCAAACAAGTAAAGCGACTTATATCAAGAAAGGCACAACCTTATTCCCCTTTAATGGGAGCTGTGGATCGGTGAGTGGTTATAAACGACAATTAGATATGGCAGATGATTTTTTTACTTATGCAGTAGAATGGACACCTGATTCTGTCTTTTTCTTTTTGAACAATGTGATGTATTGGAAAGCAAGTCATAAAATGAACGAACAACCCATGCAAATAGGGTTTGCTGTCAATGTAAATAAGCCTGGAGATGGTTTGCCTAATGCGAATACTCCTTCCATCAATCAAATGGAAATAGATTATGTTCGTGTATATAAGAAAGACACACAAACGGAGTTTAATCGGATACTGGATGGTTTTCCTAGCCAAATCTGTAATGTGAACCCTTTTTATGGAGTCTTTTCTCCCATGGATCATATTCCTAATGCAACGTATAATTTTAGTGTGCTTTCAGGGACAGTGAATAGCCCGCTAACAGGCACTTCAACTGCAACGATTGTTCCTAACCTCACTTTTACGATAAGAGATGCTCCCCCTCCAGGATCCACAACTTGGGTTGCAAATGGAGTAACCTATAAGCCGTATTATGGTATGGATGTTGATTTTGTAATACCATCTTCACTTGCTGCGGGCAATTACACGCTTCGTCTAACATTGTCCTTGCCCGATGGCACAGTTCGTCATTGTTATAAACCTTTCAAAATCATTAAAGCTGTTTCGCCTCAACCAGGTATTATCAGCATCACCCAAAATGGAGGGGATTGTGATTTGTCCATCTCGCCCGTTAGCAATGCACTTAGTTACATTTGGACAGTAAATGGAAATGTTAAGCCCTACAAAAGCACCTATGCTTATTTGTTAGGAAGTACTTCCTTACAAAGTGTATCAGTAAAAGCTGAAAACGCTTGTGGCGTTTCTGTAGCTCGTACACAAAGTATGTCATGTGAACCTGTTTGTGCAGGCTGTCCTCAACGGGTAAATATAAGTGATTCAACCCAATTGCCTCCCTCACGAGGTGAAGTCATTAATCAAACAAGAGAGAAATTTGTTGCAAACCATGAGGGAGTTATAGAGATAAGTATTCAACCCAATCCAGTAAGTGAAGATGAAGTAATTGTAAGACTACCTGATCATCTCGAAGATGTAAGTTTGCAATTATTTGATTCGGAAGGGCAACTGGTAAGAAATATGGAAAGAGTAGCTACAACTACTTTGTTAGACATTCGTAATTTGCCTAGTGGTTTATATTTTGTCGTAATCAAAAGCAAAACGCACTATTATACGGAAAAGCTGGTTAGGGAATAAAAAAATGCTCTCAACAAAAAAGTAGCCGCCCTTTTTCCCTTTTCCCAGCACACAAGGTTAGCGTGCAAGGGCAAAATAGCGGCTACGCGAGCTGTTTTCGCTGATAATGATGCATGGATAAAAACCAAATTAGAACGGGCAAACGTTTCCAAAAACTCGCCGAATTTGTTATTAGATGGCAAGGCGGAGTACCAAAATTATTTGGAAGAAGCCCTTATGAAAACCCAACTTATGATATTTGAAAACGGAAAATGTACGAAACAACTTCCCATAGGACCCGATGAAGCCATGAAAATAGAAAGCATTTTAAAAAAGAATTACAAGCCTAAATAGGGCTAAAATGTGTACAATTAAAGGCAAAAAGTGCAAGTAAGCCCAACTGTAATCAAATGTAAAGGTAAAAAACCAGATTGTGTAACGGGTGCAGGTGATAATTTACCTGCTCCACAAGAAGCGATTATTACACTTACGACTTACAACGAGGACGGAAGCCCTGATGAAACATTTCGAGTTACAAAGTTGAGGGTTACTACTGCTGCCGAAGACGAAACAACACTCACTTTTGAAAGAGTTGAGTGAGAGAAACAACACTAATAGTTACCGCAAATTTTTCTCGAATTTGCGGTAATTTCTTCCACATTAACTATCCAAATGAACCCTTTGCTTAATCCCCTCAAATTCCCTACTTTTATGGCGGCAAGCCACTATTAGTAAACATTTTCTCTGCTATCTGTTTACAGATACCTGCTCCTTGTAAACTGTTATTTCCCTTTCTTTTTTATCGGAAATTTTACCACAGGCGGCACAGGCGCGAGCGGCTTTTTCACATACAAAGCATCATCATTTGACGTAGGAACGCGCTTTTTTTCGGCAATTTCTTCTTCAAATAACAATTCAATGCTCTCTACCCGAATTTTGGCATCGTTATTTGGAGTCGGAAACGTAATTTCGCATAAATAGTTTTTGTTACCAATCGGAAAATTAA
>JBJXHA010000179.1:0-11759 GCA_046160275.1 Bacteroidia bacterium
GGTTTTGGGAGAAAAATTAGGGTGTTAATGAAAGGCGGCTTTTTGGATATTTCAAAATTGAGCCTCGATGCGCAAAAGCATTTCGAGTTAATTTATGATGAAAAACCTAAGTCATTGGAGGATAATATTTTAATCTTAGGAAATCCTTTTTTTGAAACCTTAACTTGGCAATACATTGATGACAAAGCAGGGGAGATGCACCTTAATTTGATGAACATAGAAGGAAAAATAGTCCAAACTTATACGTTTCCTACGCAAAAAGGGGTAAATGTTTTTGAACTCAATACAACAGCACTTCCCGCAGGCTTTTATTTCTTAATCTTTGAAAATCAAACAGGAAATGTGATTCGTAGAGTTTGGAAGGGGGAGTAGAAATAGATAAGAGCGTAGTAAAAAGGTTCGGAACTTTTTAAAAGTTCCGAACCTTTTACAGCCTAACTTCCTAAAACCAGCCGCCTTTTTTCTTGCCGCCGCCCAAACCTAACACACCCAATAATCCGCGTGTGATTTCTTTGGCTACGGCTCTGCCGACTTGTCTAACCATCGTATTTTTGGTTAAACTTTCGATTAAGCCTGGTTCTTCTTTTTCGGCTTTACTTGGCGTATTGCTTTCCTTTTCTTCGCTTACTTCTTCCTCCTCTGCTTGTGCTGCCTCCATTTTTGCCGTTAAAATTTCATAAGCACTTTTGCTGTCCACATCGCGGTTGTATTTGCTCACCAAATCAGAGGAATTTGCCAAATCTTCGATTTCTCCCTCTGTTAATACGCCCATACGTGATTCAGGTGCACGTAATAAGGTATGTGCAAGCGGAGTAGGGGAGCCTTTTTCACTCAAAGCGGTAACAAGTGCCTCGCCAATTCCCAAGCCCGTCAATAATTCCTCTACTACATAATATTCGCTTTCAGGGAAATTTTGTGCCGCTAACTTAATGCCTTTGCGGTCTTTTGCCGTAAAAGCGCGTAAAGTATGTTGAATTTTTAAGCCTAGTTGTCCCAAAATGCTTTCAGGAACATCATCTGGTACTTGCGTACAAAAATAAATCCCTACGCCTTTTGAGCGAATAAGTTTAATAATAGATTCAAGTTGGTCAAGTAAAGCTTTTGAGGCTTCGCTAAAAACAAGATGCGCTTCATCAATGAAAATCACCAATTTAGGGCGGTCAAGGTCGCCTGCTTCGGGAAAAGAAGCGTAAATTTCCGCCAACAAGCTCAACATAAAAGTAGAAAATAAGTTGGGTTTGTCTTGAATGTCAGTTAAGCGAAGCACCGAAATAACGCCTTGTCCTTCGCTATTTTTGCGACATAAATCTTTTACCTCAAAAGAAGGTTCACCGAAAAAGCGTTCCGCGCCTTGTTGCTCCAAGGTAACGAGGGAGCGCATAATTGTTCCGATAGAAGTCGCAGCAATTTTGCCATAATCTTTTTCAATCTCCGCTTTTCCTTCCTCTGTAACATATTGCAAAACCTTCCTTACATCTTTCAAATCCACCAAAGGCATTTTTTTGTCATCGCAATATTGAAAAACGATAGACATAATGCCCGTTTGCGTGTCGTTTAAGCCTAAGATTTTGGAGAACAAAATAGGCCCGAACTCTGTTACCGTTGCTCTCATTCTTGCACCTGCTTCATCAGACAAAGAGAGCAATTCAACAGGGCTGCCCTGTGCTTCAAAAGCAACTCCTAATTTTTCATGGCGTTCCTCGATTTTCTCATTCGTTGCCCCTGCCGCCGCTATGCCACTCAAATCGCCTTTGATGTCCATAAGCAAAGACGGCACACCATTTCTGCTGAGTTGTTCTGCTAGTACTTGTAAAGATTTCGTTTTACCCGAACCTGTTGCCCCTGCAATTAAGCCGTGGCGGTTCATCATTTTTAGTGGAATGGTAATTTTGGCATCGCCATAACACTGTCCATTCAAAATTGCAGCACCCAAAGTGATGCAACTGCCTTTGCTTTTGTAGCCTTCTTGAATGGTAGAAACAAATTGTTGTACGTCCATTGGTTTATATTCTTGAGAATTGTGATGAAATATAGATAATGTAAATTAATAAAGAGTTGATGTATTAAAGTGTTGATATACAAATACCTAAGTATTCGGTAACAATTAGTTTATGTTATTTTTTATCACAAAAGAATAATTATCAACACTTTATATCTGTTTACTGATAAATGTTAATTGTTAACTGACACCTATCAACTATCGGTAGTCCTTCAAATGTAATGCTAACTAAAACCTGTAGCGGCTGCTTTAGCTGCCGCAAAAGCGCAAAAACGAAGTTTTTGCAAGTTATCGGGCAGCTAAAGCAGCCCGTACGCATTACATTTATGCCACTACCCAACTATCAATTAAGTACAGTATTAAGGTTTTTAAATCATTATAAGTATCTGATAATTAATAATTGCAATCATTATCCATTCTCCATTATTAATTATCAATTACTTAATAACTATTTTGAGCTTTCTCTCAAAAAATAATCTGCACGTTGTTTGCTTTGTAGCAAAATCTTGCCCAAATATTCGCCAATAATGCCTAAAACTAGCAATTGCAAACCGCCAATAAATAAGACACTTACCAAGACCGATGTCCAACCCGGAACTGCGCTATCAGTAAAAAAGAAAATGATGAGTGCGTAAATTCCATAAAGAAAAGCAAACAAAGAGATAAAACTCCCCAAAAAAGTTGCAATTTGTAAAGGCTTGACACTGAACGAAGTAATTCCATTTAATGCCAAACTTAACATCTTTTTAAAAGTATATTTGGATTGCCCAGAAAAACGAGGTTCAGGTTGATAGGGGAGTTTATATTGTTTAAACCCAATCCAAGCGATGAAACCACGCAAAAATAAGTTATATTCTTGGCTATTTTTTACTACTTCCACTACTTTTCGGTCAAGTAAGCGAAAATCTGCTGTGCCATTTTCCAACTCAATATCGGAAACTTTGTTCATAAAAGTATAAAACCAATGAGAAGTTTTTCGCTTAAAGAAAGAAAGTTCTGCAGAATCAGCGCGTTGTGTATAAACAATATCATAACCCTGTTGCCATTTTTCGAGCATTACAGGAATTAAATGCGGAGGGTGTTGCAAATCCGCATCCATGGAAATAACACAATCCCCTTCTGCTTTGTCCAAGCCTGCTTTCAAGGCACTTTGATGCCCAAAATTGCGAGAGAAAGATAAATAATGAATGTTTTTATTGTGTTCATGCAATGATTTTAGCGTTTCTAATGTCTTATCTTTGCTCCCATCATCTATAAAAATAATTTCATAATGATATTCCTTTTCTAGTAAGGCTACGACTTTTTCTGCCAAAATAGACACATTGCTTTCCTCATTAAAAGCAGGCACAACTACAGAAATAAATGCTTTCATAAGTGCAAAATTAAAATTAATTGGCGAAACAGAAAAATATGTTTTATTTTGTGCCTTCTTTGCTGCAACATGGATAGCTAATTGTGGTAAAATTGCGGTAAAATAACATCACCAAAAATCATAAACTATTGACAATGAAGTCATTTTTTCATAAAGATAACCCCCGATTTATAGATATTTGTCTTATTTTTTCCACTACAATTTTGCTCGCTCTGTTGTTTCGCCAGGTACTTTGGGACTTGAATAATTTCATGTTTGCGGCAGGCGGTGATGGGCTAAAAATTCATTATACTTTGGATTATTATGCGCAACATGGGCAACGTTTGTATTTTGATGGGTTTCAATATCCTTTCGGTACGCATTTACTAGGAGTGGAGAACCCTTTGTTTTTGGTGGTTTTTCGATGGTTTGCTCAAAATATTTATGATATAACCCCTTACAGTGTACTGATTATCAATTTATTAATGTTATCCTCCTATTACCTTGCAGTCCTTTTTATTTATAGAATTTTACGTAAAACGCAGCTCCCTACTTTATTCGCTTTTTGCTTTTCCTTACTGATTACCTTTTTCTCCCCTCAAACCTTTCGCTTGGCAGGGCATTATTATTTGTCTTTTATCTGCTTTTTCCCGATGATTTGGTATGCTTGGATTAAGATAGAGGAGGGCGATAAAACGCGATTTTGGCTCTTGTTTTTATTTTTTACCACCTTGATTTTTTCCTTTTTTCATCTGTATTACTTTGTAATGGGAAGTGGTTTCGTTTTGGCTAATATTTTCTTTCGTTTGCTTCAAGATAAGAAAAAGTGGCTAACTCAATGGAAAAAGCATACTTTAACGATAGTTTGCGCCCTGCTCCCCTTTCTTTTTGTGCAAATTTGGATAAAACTCACAACTGTTGGTTTTACTGATGTGGTCAAGCATCCTTGGGGGTTTTTGCACTACATTGCGAGTTTCAATAGTGTTTTCTTGCCGATGGAGGAACCACAAAAGACTTTTTTTGATTTTTTTGGCTTCCTTGTGCCCAAATTTCTACGCTTTTTAGGCGATGTTCCTCCTAATTACGAAGGACGTGCTTATGTCGGATTCTTTGGTTTTGTGCTGTTGCTATTTTTGCTTTTCAGAATTGGGAAATTGCTGTTTCAGAAAAAATTCCGCCGTTTACTAAAGCCTGTTTTACCTACTTCCTTGCAAACCTCTGTTTATTCTGCTTTGCTATTGCTTTGGTTTGCAATGGGTTATCCTTTTGAATGGTTTGATGACGTAGAAAAATGGGCGGGACCTTTTACACAATTTCGTTCAAGTGGGCGTTTCGCTTGGGTATTTTATTATGTCTATATGACGCTGCTTGCTCATTTTTTGTACGCGCTTTTTCGCCATCTTGGGCGGGTTTCAGGAGGGAAATTGAAAACTTTTGCTTATACAATTTTTGCTTTTGTCCTTACTATCTACGCTTTAGAGTCTGCCGTTTTGTTAAAACCTACCTTGGATTATGTAAAAACGGGTGACATCAAAAACAATTACCCTAATTGGCGAAATGCTGATATTCAGGGCATTTTGAAAAGTGCAAATTTACAAGCGACTGATTTTCAAGCAATTCTTTCATTTCCTTATTTTCATATTGGCTCAGAAAAATTTGGGATAGAGGGAACTTGGTTCTCGCAATTTTATGGTTACACTGCTTCAAGAAAAACAGGCTTACCTCTGCTAAATAATTTCTCTGCTCGTACGCCTTTGTCCCTTACTTTGCCTTCCCTTCAATTGATGAGTCATCCCGCAATTAAAAAGGACATTTTGCAAGCGATGAAAAATAAGAAGCCATTGTTGCTTGTTTATTCACACGAACCTAAAAATGAACGTGAACAATATATCATTGATAAATCCGAAAAAATTGGCGAACTCAAATTAAGCGAAACGGAGAAAATTACTTTTGCAAAAGTAAATCTCTCTATTTTCGAGGACGCGCAGGCAGAAATCATAACTGCCTTTCAAACCCAAAAAGCAAATTTGGTCGCTCAACAGCAAACCTTACTTTCTCATGCTACGACAAATACGGTGATTGCAAAGAGTTATGGCGATGCTTTTGGGATAGATAACCAAGCTAATGCCAAACATTTGTGGTTAGAAAAAGGAAAAATTAGTTTGTTAGACACCACGATTTCCGTAGCGAGTGAGAATACACAAATGGAATTTTCGATTTGGGTGCGTTTAGATGTGGAGTCAAATTATTTACCTGCTATTTTTATTAAGCAATTTCAGGGAGACAAACAAGTCAATGAAATGATATTGGAAAGCAAATTCGCAACAGATATTTGCCAAAACTGGGTGCGACTCTCTGCTAAATTTCCGATTTTCACATCAGGAAATCGTCTGTTTATGGAAATCGAAGGAAAAAAACTAGCCTTTGACAATTTATTATTGCGCCCTGTAGATACAGATGTTTATTTGAATATCGAATCTGACAAAAAATTTGTGTGGAATAACTATTTTATTGGAAATTAAGGCTTTGAATAAGCATCAAAAGCCATTTTGCTGATGTCTGCAATGATTTTTTCATTGGTTTCGGTGTTTTCTTTGGAGTTACTTACCAATACTACAATGGCAAGATGTTTTCCGTTGGGTAAACAAATAATTCCTACATCGTTGGTGGCTGCTGTGATTCCTTGTGGATTTGTGCCAGAAGACCCTGTTTTGTGAGCAACTTGTGTGCCTTCGGGTAATTCGCCTTTGAGTCGCTTGGGACATGTGCTAGTGGCAAGCAAGGTTTTCCATAGAAAATCGTAACTGTTTTTGGAAAGGATATTTTTATGATAAAAACTATTTAATACTTCTATCACAGCCCAAGGCGTAGTCCAATTCCTAAATTGTACATCTTCAGCTTTCCCCATTTCTTCTTCTGTTGTCTTGATATTCACCGCTTTAATGCCTAAACTGCGTATATATTTATGTGCTTTTTTAGGTCCTCCGATTAAGCGAAAAAGAATGTCGCAGCCGTTATTGTCACTTTGCGAAACGGTATAAGCAATGATTTCGCTCAAAGGAAGTTCTACTTCTCCTTGCGGATATTTTTCTCGAAGCGGACTCCATGTATTGGGTAATAAATCGCTCTTTTTGATAAAGATTTTTTGGTCAAGCGAGAATTTTCCTTTGTCTATTTGATGCAGAACGGCTAAGGCTAAGTGTAATTTATACACACTTTGCATGGGGTAATGTCGTTGATTACCAAGGGTTAAGCTATCGCCATTTTCTAAATGATAGAGTGCGACTCCCACTTCAGCTTGTTTGGATTGCAGGTAAGTAGCGATTTGCGTTTTTAAGGATTGCATTTGCGCAAAGCTCGCCAAAATTATAAACTGAAAGGCGAAAAATAAAGAGAGATGAAAAGTACGCATGATGAGATAAATGTAAAAATAAAACAAAAAAACAGGCACTTGTTTTGAGTAAATGCCTGTTTTGAAAAGAAATTTATCCTTTATCTATTATTTCGATTGTGTATAGATAAGGAAAAAATACAAATATAGCCACAATAAGCCTAGAAAATGCCAAAAAGTACCCACAATTTCAAAGGTGAGAATTTTGTTTTTTGGTTTAAAGCTATCATTTGCGGTCTTTATCAAGGTATATAAAACTGCTAAAACAGAGCCAATAATGTGCAATCCATGTAAGCCTGTGAAAATATAGAAGAAGGAAACGGATTTATCTAGGCGCGCATTATCCACGAAAGGTAATTTTGCGGCGGTTAACTCGTTCCATGCATTGAACTGCCCTATCAAAAAAGCTACCCCTAACAAGAAAGTAATGAGCAAACCAAATAAGGCTTTTCCTTGCTCTTCTTTTTTAATAGACCAAGTAGAAAATTGCATACTCACACTACTAAACAGCAAAAGCACAGTGTTCACCTTGACAATATCGGGCAAGGCGAAAAACATTGGCTTTTCTACACCTGCTCTACTTACCAAATAAGCGCTTGTTAAACCACCAAATACCATCGTGCTTGTAAGTAAAAACAACCACAAATTGAACTTATAAGGATGAATGATGTAGCGCTGATGGCTGACACCTGTTCCAAAATTCAGCTTATTTTCCATATTTTTTTATTTTTTTAAAGAAACAATTTCACCAGAAATGTTAATTCCATTAATGGCAAATACAAGAAAGAGGCAAACATCAAATAGAGTGCGTATTTTTCTTCCAATGTTCGATACAACTGTATTGCGGGAATTGTAAACATAAACCCTAAAAGAGCTAAAATTGTTGCTTGAAATCCATTAATCATGCCATCTAAATAGGGAAATAAGGCAATCGGAACATGGCAAAATGCGTAGAACAGAATAAAAGCGGCACTTATTTTAGATTTCCCTGAGGAGGTAGGAAGCATTTTAAATCCTGCTTTTTGGTAATCGGCATCGCCTTTCCATGCAATTGCCCAAAAATGTGGAAACTGCCATAAAAATTGGAAGGCAAACAAAATAATTCCTTCTTTATCAATCGCTTGTGTTACGCCAACCCAACCAATTAACGGTGGTAAGGCACCTGGAATCGCACCTATAAAAACCGAAAAAGGCGAATAGCGTTTCATCGGCGTATAAACAAAGGAATAAGAAAGCAAGCCAATAACGCCTAAAAGGGCTGTCGGTAGGTTAAAAAATATACCTAAAATTGCCACACCTGCGATGCTTGTGAAAACGCCAAAAAGAATTGCTTCTGTGTTTGTCAAACGCTTGGTAGGAAGGGGGCGATTTTGTGTGCGTTTCATTTTGGCATCATATTCCTGCTCCGAAATTTGGTTAAAAGTGTTTGCGCCCGCAGTGATGAGGAAGCCTCCTAACCCAATCATTAGCAGGTCTATCCAAGAAAAAACACCGTATATTATTGCTGCCATAGTATAGCCAAACAAAGCAGAAATAGATACGGTGAGATTGAGTTTGAATTTCGCAAGCTCCATGTATGAACGGAACTTGGAAATGGAGGTAGTTGATTGATTATCAACTGTTTTGGTAGTTAAAGACATAATACGTCTGTTAGCTTATATTGAACTGCAAAATTACAAACAATTCTTGAATATCAAATAGAAATTCCGAAAAGACTTTTGTTGAAATTAGAGAATTAATACGAAAGAATAACCATCACTATAAGTACAAATTGGATAGAAAGGGTTTGATTCGTATAATATTAGCAAGAAACTTGTGAAACCTTTTTAGTTTTGTGATAAAATAGCCTAAACCCTTTTAGTGAGGAGTTGTCAATAGAAATATCTATTTTTAAAGTGTTATAATAGTTTTTGTTGTACGCTAAAACTTTAAAAACTTTTATAGTTTCTTTTACTTTTGATAATTTTCGTGAAAACTTAGAAATAAAAAAGCGTTTCTTGGATTTTATTTTGAGGTATTTCGAAATTCGTTATATTTTTTGCCAAAATTTGCGTAAATTTGCTAATAAATTTAGTTTTGATAACAAAGCCTTATCGAATTATCTTTATTCCTAAATATCTCTCACCTGTTAATTATCTAAAAGGAGGAAATTATGATGACACGAATGAATGAAATTTTGAAATGGCGTGATTTTCAACTTATTCAGTATGTTGAAAGAAAGAACTTCAAAAACGAGATAAAGACAAGTTTCATTGTTTTATTTTTCGTTTTAACTACTAACTTAATTTCGCATGGAATATTCAATCCTTCAATATTTAAGAAAAATGGAAATGACAGATTGTATTTAATGGAAAAAGCAAGCGCATATATCATTGAACCTGAACGTTTTGAAACGAAAGTAAAAGAAATATCCGAAAAGTTATTTATTCAACCTGAATGGTTAATGGCAGTAATGTATTCCGAATCTCGATTTAATCCAAATGCTGTAAATTTCAAAGGTTCGGGAGCTGTTGGATTAATTCAATTTATGCCAAAAACTGCAAATGAAATGAATATTACAACGACTAAAATAGGCAAAATGTCAGCTATCGAACAATTGGATTATGTGTATCAGTATTTATTACAAGTAAAAGAAAAATATGGAAAGTATAATTCTTTGACAGATGTATATTTGGCAATTCTGTATCCTAAGGCTTTAGAATATAAACATGATTTTTGTTTTACAATGTACGAAAATCCTTCTATTATGTATAAACAAAATATTGGATTAGACGAAAATAAAGACGGAAATATAACTATTAGCGATATAGATAATCGAATGAAACGAATATTTCCTACAGCTTATATTGCAGGAAACAATAAATCAGAGTTTGATTTTATCAAAAAATTGTAAAGAACATAAATAAGATAGAATGGGTTAATGCAATTCTGCATTAACCCATTTTTTGCTTTTGGAAGGAAAAGTTAAAAACTATATTTGAATTTAAAGTTTTATTCAATTGTAACTGTTTGATAATGAGGTGATTTTTGGAAACCAAATCTGACTTATACGTTTCTTTGGGGGATTCCTAGATCTGCTTTATTTTAAAAGCAATATAAAAATGGAAAAATATCAACACTAGAATAAGACATTATACTCTTTATTACTTGAATTAAAAGATATCGTAGTTGTTTTTGCTGGTTCCCAAATGCCATTTCTATTCCTTTGGTATGTAATTTTGGTAGGAACATTTTCTAATAACACTCTATGCAAATTTGGGTTTAGTTGGATTTCTTGTAAACTTTTACTTTCGCTAAAACGCCAATAACTCGCAATAGATGTTGCTACACTTACAGAATATTTATCTGTATTATTTGCATCAGATGGTGGAATGAACTTAATAATTACGTCTATTTTCCGATAAACAAATAAGTTGATTTCTGAAGACTTGTGTTTAAGAGTTGTTGCCAAAGTGTCTTGGTTTTCTGCCCAAAAACGAGAAGTAAATAAAAAACGATAAATTGCCTCCGCAGGCATTTTTTTATCTGCCACAAAAGCGAAAACATAATCCCCATTTTTGTTAGTAGTGCTTACTCCTTCGGAATAAACATCATGTGCAAAATCGAAGCCTGCAAAAGAAACGTCTCTATCATCATACTGCAATGCTACTGGGCAGTTTTCTAAGGGTTTATTGGAGGGCATTTCTATTACTTTACCATAAATAATCGTGTCTGCATCCATCGGCGATTCGCAAGAAATGCACAAGAGCGCAAGGAATAGAATAGGAATAGTTGTTTTCATATTTAAATGTAATTAACTCAAAAAGCGTATTGGGTTGATTATCAAACTTTTATTTATCCATTGTGCTTAGAAGCCTTTGTCAAAGTATCTTTTTCTTCTTCTGTTAAACTGTTGTAGCCTTTTTCATTAATTTTGTCTAATAAACGGTCAATTTCTTCTTGGCTTACGGTTTTTTCTGCATCAGAGGCGCGATATTTTACTTTGATGAAGGGGGCTGAAGTAGGGCGGCGTTTTACTCGGTCAATGATTTCTTCAGCTTTATCCCAAACGATTTCAGTTACATCTTGTTTATTTTTTAGAAAATAAGCGTACAACGCGCCCAAACCTGCCGCCATCAAACAGGAAACGGATTCGGATCTTGAAGGCAAAGCTCCTGCATTTAGCACATAAATCAAACACAATGCAACCCCAACCCACAGCAATTTTGTGCGAATGATGCCGAACAAAAATATCTCATAATTGGGCATGAACACCACACCTGCAGCGATAAGGGCAGCAATAGGCGCAGACATTCCCGACATATAATAAGAGGAAACGGAATCGGCTTTGAGGAAAGAAATGTGATACATCAACCAGCTTATCAATCCAATAGAAAGAATCGCCAAAATCATAAAACGCTTCAAACGCTCTTGCCCTAACAATGACCAAAAAATTTGACCAAAGGAGAACATAATGAGAATGTCGAAAAGAAGGCGAAGCAAACCTTTTTCTGAAAAATATTCAAAAGGATAAGTTACAATACTCCAAGGCTGCCACCACAATAAGCGGCTTCCTGTTGGCAATGCAAAAAGGCGAAAAATGTATTCTTTTCGTGCCATTATCTGCTCAGGCGAACTACTTACTCCCGCAATTACGAGATAGATAAGTAACTCTATCATATAAAAGGCAACCATTATGGTAGCAAGTTGCCCCAAAAATCCGTATTGTTTAAGGTAATTTCTAATGTTATCGAGCAGGTTCATACTTATTTTTGGTTGAAAAGTGGTAGAAGGTAGAAGAATATTAAGGCGGAAACCATGCCTGCAAGGTGTCCAAAATGAGAGATGCCGCCCGTTATGCTTGCACCATTGTTGAGGCTTATATAACCCCATGCTACCAATCCTGCTGACATAACGCCCAAAATCGTAATCCACGTTTTTGCCTCAAAGGTAAGAGGAATAGGCATGAAAAAGGTCAGTTTTTCTTTCGGAAAATAAATGGCAAAAGCTGTTAATACGCCAAAAATCGCGCCCGAAGC
>JBJXHA010000180.1:0-4184 GCA_046160275.1 Bacteroidia bacterium
TTGCAGTATGGGAACTAGGAACAGGTATTTATAGAGAGATGGACATTATACTAGGCTGTTTGGATAATATTGAAACGAGGATAGCTGTCAATCGTAATTGCTGGTTAGCAGAACGTCCTTGGATTGATGCTGGAATTAAGGAGTTAGGATGCAGAATAAATTTTTACCAACCTCCTTATGCCCCTTGTTATGAATGTGGAGTGAGCAGAGAGAATTTAAAGTTAGAAATGCTGCAAAGATATTCCTGCGACAATTTTAAGAAAAAAGCACAAGAGGAGGGTAAAGTGGCAACAGTTCAAATAGCCTCTTCCCTTGTTGCCGCTTTACAAGTGCAAGAAGTTGTCAAGTATCTATGTGGTGAAAAAGTAGAACAAGGAAAACAAATTTACTATCAAGGTAAGTTTCACGATTTTGACATTAATACAATCTCAGAAAAAGCAACTTGCTACACACATACTCTTAGTTATCCCGAAATTATTGAAATTCCTTTGGGTTCACATACAAAACTGAAAGATTTTCTTAAATTTGTGTCATCAAATGAGTTTTCTGGCGAAAATGCAACTTTAGATTTTGCGGGTGATATAATGTCTTTTGTAAAAAGTGTGGCTTGTAGGTATTGTAACAACTCTATTAAAATCATGCGCCCTAATTTCCAAGTAGATGCAGATGAAACGATTTGTCCTAGTTGTAAAGACACAGGTGCAACCTTTGAAACAACAGATACGCAAGTAGAATCTCTAAAAGAAATTATTTCACAGTTTAACCTAGAAGCAACTTCTATTGATATATTAGAAATGACTTTAAGCGAAATTGGCATTCCTTTGCTGCATATAGTGGCTGTACATGATGAGCTGGTAAATTATAAGTATTATCAACTTTCGGGAGATAAGGAAGTGATATTTCCAAATTTATTTAGAAGAGTAGAGTAATTTATTCAAAAGTAACTATTTTTTATTTGTTTTAACATCTTAATTTAACAATTATGCCAGAAATTAACGTTTCATTCGTTCATCCTACTGATGGTCGTGTAGTGAGTGTAACCATGGACAATAGCATGACAGGTCAAGAAGTAATTCCAGAATTGATAGCTGCGAATTTTATTCCTCCTAGTGCGCAGGGCTATATGCTTGCAATTAAAGGAGGCGCACAAATTCAAAATGCACAGACACTTGCTGCAGCAGGGGTAAAAGAGGGAGATACAATACGAGTTATCCCTGCTACTGATGCTGGAGTATAAATGACCGAGTTTATTTGCTTTGGTTACTTTTCTAGTAAGAAGGTAAAAGGAAAAGTACTTTTCCCTTCTTACATATAGTTTAGTTTATTAATTTACTGTTATTATTTAAATTTAAAAGTTATGGCAACCCCCCAAGAAATACGAAATATTCGATTAAAAAACGACTTCAAAGAAATGTGCAACATCAAAGGAGCTATGATACAGTGGGAAATCGTATCAGGTACTGCCCCTTTTGTAGAAGAGTACAAACTCACGATAAAGGTGAGAACTATCATAAATAATACTCCAACCTACCGAAATGAGCATATTTTAAAATTGCTAGTCCCTTCAAATTATCCCAAAACTGCACCCCAAATCGAGATGCAGACTAAGCCTTACCCTTTTCACCCAAATTGGTACACTAGCGGCAAATGGTGCCACGGCTCATGGGACGGTTCAGAAGGTTTGGCTGAACTCGTACTTAGGATGATTAAAACCTTGCAATTTGACAAAGAAATCACTAACCCAAATAGTGCCGCAAATGTAGATGCTAATTCTTGGTATGAGCGTAATATAAATGTGGGGTTATTTCCTTGCGACACACAGCAACTTCCCGACCCCACAGTAAATAAGTTTAATTTGGATAATTCAGCCCCAAAACCTAAGTTTGAAATTAAAGATAGTAAACCAGGGTTTAAAATAAACGAACAAGAGGTTCAGGCAAATGATGATTCTGCCCCTCCTAGAAGGTTTAGTATTAACTAAGTATCATGGATGTACAAACAGCAAAACAACAACTCCAAAAGAGTTACCAATACGGGCTTATAGCAGGCATCATAGGTTTCCTACTTATGTTGCACACACAAATAACGACTTGCTTTGTGAGTAGTGTTTTTTGGGGATATTGCTTTTGGGCAGGATATTGGGGTTGGGTGATTGTCCGCCCATTCGTGGATAATTACTTTGATGTTCCTGTATCTTCGCCTACTTTATGGGACGCAATAACGGAAAGGAGGAGGAAATTTGTTACTAAAATTGTCAGCAAAATCACCTTATCTCTCTTTGTGGGTTGTTTAGGTGGTGCTTTGTATAAACATATTTCCTTGTGGCTATGGCTTCGAAAAGCAGAAAGGGAAATTCCACAAGCACAAAATCAACGGTTCAGAATTAACTCCTAAATATATACAGAATGCAAAAATTAACTCCTATAGAACTCCGAAGATTACGGCTAAAAAATGATTATTTAGAGTTATGTAATATGGTAGGAGATATTCTTCAATTTGAAGTCATTAAAGGAGAAGTCCCTTATGTTGAGGAATATAAATTGACGATAAATATTCGCACTATCATTGGACCAGCTCCCACTTACAGAGATAAACATGAGGTGATTGTCACACTCCCCCCTACTTATCCGTATGCTTTTCCTCAAAATAAAATGATAACAGTCCCACATCCTTATCATCCGAATTGGAGTTCGAGTATGTGTCCTGGTGCTGTAAAGCATGATATCTATCAAGGTGATAATTTACAAGAAAGTTTGTGTGAACACATTCATAGAATTATGAAAACATTACAGTTTTCTCCAGAGTTTACAAATTGGCATAATGGATACAATGTAGTAGATAAATTTTTCATCTATTGTATGGAAAATGGTTTAGCACCTTGCGATATCCAAACCTTACCTGATCCAACTCAAGCAAAATTGGAAAAGGCAAAAGCCTTTCAGATTAAGGAAAACAAGCAACCTAAAACATTTAAAATAGAAGAGAAAAAGAAGTTTGATATTCACTGATTATTTGAAATGGCTAAGTTCATCATTCGCAAGGCAGAGAAAATAAACCCGATAAAAGAGGTTTTCTCTATCAAGGAGGAGGAGGTTTTATTTAATACTCTTTTTGTTGAAAAAAAAGAGCCTTTTACTTGTTTAGCATTTCTACCTAAACAATTTGAGAATCTCTTTAGCCATATTGGTTGGGGGAAAGAAACCATAGGTAACCAAGCAGAACAAGGTGGTTTGCTTGCTGGACATATTTACTATGTTAAACACGAACAAGCAACTTATGGATTGGTTAAACAAATAATTCCTGCCTACTCTGCGGATAGCAGCATGAAACATTTACATTTCTCTCATCAAACTTGGTTAGAGATGATGCAAAAGTTGGAGGAGGATGGTTATACTTTAATAGGTTGGTATCACACCCACCCCAAGCATTTAAGAGTCTATATGTCTGAAACAGATATGCAAACACAATCTACTTTATTTTATGAAGATTGGCACTTTTCGGTTATTTTGAACCCTCAGCAAAAAATATGGCGAGTTTTTCATGGAAAAAAAGCCACAGAGTGCTTAGGAATTGTAACTACTTTAACAATACAAGAAAATGAAAAAATTATTTAAAATCGTTTCACAAACGGAAGCATATCAACCTTTACCTGGGTTTGAAGCAGTGTGTTCGATTTATAAAGGGCTGCCTTCAAACATTAAAGATAGAACTCAAGGTACGGTAAAACTATACTTATCTGCAACAGCCCAAAATACGATATTCAATCATATTGGTTGGGGAAAAACAACAGATACAAATGGGGTAGAGCAAGGAGGTATTATGTTAGGACAGACTTACATAGAACCTGAAACAGGTATTCAATTTGGTCATGTAGAACAAGTTGTTTGCGGTTATTCAGGAAGGGGCTCCTCTGCTTATTTAGATTTAGGGCATGATGTATGGAAAGAAATGCTTGATGAAGTGGATGAATTGCTTGAATTGGAAAAAACTCCTTTGCAAATCATTGGTTGGTATCACACCCACCCTAATTCCTTGCCCGTCTTTATGTCAGGTACAGATAGAAATACTCAACAGTTTATGTTTGGGCAAACTTGGCAATATGCGATTGTTCTCAACCCTCACAAAAAGATATGGCGAGCCTTTTATGGAACAAATTCTGATGAGTGCCAAGGATATTTTTTAAT
>JBJXHA010000181.1:0-6384 GCA_046160275.1 Bacteroidia bacterium
TTATATATTAAGACTAATTGTTTTAAAGTAAAAACAACATATTAAAATAATAGCACAGTGTGATAATACCCAATATCAAAATGATAAATTGTTAGCCTAACAAAATGGATTAAGGAATAACAAGATATGCATCGGCAATCCATTCGTTTTCTGATACTTTTGAAACCCAAGTAATCCGATAGATTGTGTTTTTTTGACATAAGTTTTTATCGCCATAAAGAATTTTATGAAAAACATCATCCCTATTTATGTCCCTCATTTTGAAACTCTTTAAGTAAGAAGGGCGATGCCCAGCATCTTTGCCTAAATAAAAAACAAACTCATACATCAATTCCTCGTTGGGTAAAAAAATTTTTCCTGTAATCGTATCATACTCCAATTGATTTTCATCCTTAGTAAGCACAAAGGCTTCCAATACTTGAAAAGACGAAGCCCGCTGTATAGGAACACTGAATAAGGGATAATAGGCAAAAGTGTCTTGCGAATATTGAAGTGTAAACATTCGTACAAGTAAGCCATCCACCATGCTACTATCGGCTTTTAAAGGTATTGGAGTAACAAAAATACCTTTGCGCAACAAATTGATAAAAATAATGGAGGCTTTATCAAAAGACCTCCCTTTCCCCCAAAGCGGGGAGGGAGGAACCTTATATTGCGCCTGAGAAACCGTTTTTATTAGGTTCAAAACGCCACTATCAAGTACAATGGCACTCTGTGCTTGAATTTCAAAACAAAAATTAGTCAAAATATAAAATAAGGAAATGTATTTTATTTTTTTCATAAATAAACTATTTTAATATTATAAGACAATTTCATACTCATACTTATCTTGATATAACCGTCTAAAGCCCTTTGGAGATACTTCAATCAATATAACCTCTCCCGATTCAAAATACACGCCTCCTAAATCACTAGGAGCTGGAGGTAAAACCATTTCTATATAGTATGTGTATCTTAAATCCAATTTTTGTTCATTGCGATATAAGTTTTCCATATGAACAGAAAACTCTTCTCTGATAGATATGCCGTTACCATCTTTTTCTTCTAATAGAAAATTATTCCAATGAGGAAGAGCGGGTGGTGGTGGATAGTTTAACAATGTAGTTGAGTTTGCTACAACACTTATTCTTCTAAGTTGAAATGGGATATAAGTCATAGTTTTATCTGTGTAAGCATCATATGCGTGCCCAAATAATTCATGAAATACATCCGCATTCAAGTTGTTACTTATTAATAATGTAGTTTTATCTGTACGGGAAATAAGACGAGTAGGGGCTGGTTCAGGAGAAATACAAATTGTATTATCTTTGTCATATTCGTAAGAAGAGTATTGTTTTTCAAACCCTTTAGCATCTCCATCAGCCAAAGATATACCATAAACACCGATGACTATTCTTACGCTCTCGCGTTTTTTATGATTAGAAGCAAACAATTTTCTCATAACAATCATTTCGTCATAGCATTTTCTAGCAATCTGTGAAGAGTCAAGGATTGCGTCCATAATTACCTTGAGTTGTAAAATATTAGCATCGCTGCCCCTATACTCCAAATTGTTTAGCCATAATGAACCACCTTTTGCTTTAGCCGTATCATACTTATACTCAACAAGCAATGTTCCTTCTTTATCTACTGTTCCGTTCGCATCAAAAACAATTAGATATTCTGTTGCAGTAGCATTAGAGGGAAAACTTGTTTCCACCGCCTCCTTACAAGCAGGCACTTTCACGCCCGCCTCATTCCAATTCGTTGTTAGCCCCTCCGCTGTCCTCAAAGCTATTTTTTCAATATTCGCTACAGGATAATGAAGTGCGACCAAGCCATTTGCCATTCTTGCGAACACAAAGTTATACAGTTTTGGGTTTTCTTCTACCTGCACCACCTCCCAAAGTTCGGTTTCTGTGCTGGTTTCTAGGGGTAAATGATTATAATCAAGCCCTACCACGATGCCATTGCTGCCCACATACACCGTAACGCTTTCTCTTTCTAAAGGCGCAGTTTTTACTTTTTGGGCAAATGCAAGGTATTCAAGCGGAATGTCCCAGTCGTCTTGCATTGCCGAAGGTGCGATATCGGGATAGCGCAAATCTCGGCGAATCGGCACTAACACGCGCAACTCCACCGCAAAATGCAATTTCCAATGCGAAAGCCTTTTTGTTTCTTGATGATAGACTGGTTCTGCTTGCCGCAAATGCACATAGCGAAACAACTCGCTAGGATGCAATGAATTGGTTAATTGCATTGTTTGAAATGATTAAAATGTGAATGGAAAATATTTATAACTAGCTAGTTATTAAATTGTTAACTATATATTTTGATTAGAATTAATAAGTTATTAATTCACAAAGTGGGTTAAGGAATCACAAGAATAAGTGTTTTATGATATTAAGCTACATTTTTAATGGTTTCCCCTTTCTACCCAAATTGAATTACTGTTTTTGTAACACAAATAATATTCAATCCCTCATCAAAAAAGAACTGAAGCCCAATCGCGGTATTTCCGTATGCAACATCTTCATATATTTCCTGCCGTAGCCCATTATATAACAATAAACAAGCAATTCTATTTTTAACAGGCATTTCAAAATATAATTCATAGAGGGAAGATATGTTAGGGCTAAGTGCTATCAAAGCAGGCACGTAGGCTTGATACTTATCGGGTAAGTTCTGATATGTTTTCTCCAAACCTACGGCAATCTTATTCTCTAGCTTACAATCATTATGAATCTCCTCTGCATAAACTTTTTGTATTAAAAATTGAACGCGTGGTTTTACCTCTATTGGCGTAAAAGGGAGTGTCCGATATTTATAGAGGCGAGTATGTTTCAGCTCAGGCGCCCAATTCGTGTCTAAAGTGCCTAAAAAGGTTTGCATATATTCAAGTGCTATTTTCATTCGTTGCAGTGTCAAGTTATCGTATGTGGGAATGAGCGTTGGTCTAAGGTTACAACTAATCTGCCATTGATTATCCCCCGTTTTTTTTATTTTTGTAAGCAATAATGCAGGCATATTCAAGGAGTAATCAGGATTGGCTCTATTGATGTACTCCGCATACGAATGGTGTGTACACTGCTTTACTTCCACTTTTTCTATCGTTTGTGTGGGTTTTAAAGAATAAGTATAAGCTGTATCATATTGAGGCGAATAAATAAAAGTCAAAAACAAGCGGTTACTATCCATTACAAGGTCAAGCACATAAAACTCTTCTATTTTACTCAAGGAATCCAACAAATTTACACCTTTATAGAGTAAATCGCCTTTTTGGTAAGGGCGGTTAGCATTTTGAATAAACCGAGAAAAGGTATATGTATAGGGCAAGGAGTCTGCTGTTTTTAACAGTTTATTTCTTTCAGCAAGTATTGCCTTACAAAATGCACTTGTGCTGGTTTGTGCTGATAATAAATTACAAACAATAAATAAGTGCAAGAAAATAAAAAAAATACGCATAGATAAATTATGGCTTTTTAAATTGATTTTTAACCCAGATACCTTCAAGCCTCATTGCTTCACAACGATACTTGAAGGTGTCAATCAATTGGCAGCCTTTGACTTTTAGTCTTTTAAAACTCAACTGGGATTTTATTTCGCCAAAGAATACTTAATTTTTATATTATACATAAATTGAATCACAGGCTCAACCACAACGGGATTTATTACCTTGTCCATTTCATTGTAATTGACTTTGTCATAATAATAGGTGTTATGACGTTTGGAGGAGGTGTAGGTCTTCTTGATTTTGTCGAAATTTGTGCCAGAACTCGTTACAGAAGTGTAAGATTTATAGCGTTCAATGGGATAAGTGCTGGTGATGTCGTCAGCAACAACGGTAAATTTCACCCCAAATTTCACCCCTAATTTTTCAAAATCGCTGCGTTTTTTTTGTACCAACGCAATTGCAGTTTGGCGCAGCGTGTCATAAATTCCTTCCATTTCATTCATCACATAATCTACTTTCACCAAATCATAAATTTCCCCTTGAATCGCAGCTTTGGTAATTTCCTCTAACTGCTCTTGCTTTTCATAAGCAATGTGAATGTTTTTTATCAATTCGTACCCCGAAGGCGTTTCAATCGAAGTAGATTTGCTAAACAATTTCTTCTCTGTTGTGTACTCAAACGTTGGATTTAGGGAAATAAAATCAATAAAAATCTCCTTACGGTTGATGTTCGCGGGTAATTTTTGCAGCATTTTTTCGATACGTGCATTCATCATCAAATTCACAGAATCCAAAGTCGAAGCCGTTTGAATGACGCTAAACGCAGCCACATAACTGTCGGCGCGGCGGTTACACATCACATCTGCCTCAATCATAAAAGTAGAATCGGACAAAAAGTAAGCATTTGCCGACTCATTGCTCACAGGGCGCGTAGCAACTGACTGTTGCATCTGCTCCATTGGTTTATAATCATTGCTTCTATAACCAAGGCTTTGAACACTTTTCATTTGGCGTTCATAGACCGCATTTCCGCGCACCTGTGCCGCCAAAAAGTTGAGTTGCATGATGCAAACCGCAAGTAAAATAATTGCTTTTTTCATTTTTATATCATATATAATTCTCTATAACCAAAAGCAAAGTTAGCTTTTTTTACGCAAAAAACAAGATAGAAAGCACCTAACTTTCCATCTTGTTTGCGAATCTTTTTTTAATTATTTTAGGGTAATAATTTTACCATCGTTTTCTTTTGTTGCTTTTGCGATCAATTCGCTGCCATCATAAATTTCAGAGCCGATAGGTAATTTTTCTGTAAAAATGCTCAGAGGTTTTACGGTAATTCCATAACTGCCTTGGGGATAATACTTTACGCGTAAATCCATACGTTTTGCCGTTGGGTTTTTGAGATAAAGTTTTACTTTTTCTACACTCGTAGAAGAACCTATATTTTCGCTCTTTTTCGATTCACCCTCTTCCTCCTTTTCACTCAATAAAGAAATCTTCCCGCCTTTTGCTTTGTTGAAAATATCGCCATTTCCCGACTTCATCGCATTTACCTCGTTTTCGCAATTTACAATCACATTTCCATTTCCCAATGATTTGACTTTCACCGATTTAGCGGATAAACTTTCAGCGTTTACATCACCATTTCCACTTTTTACAATGTCTAATTCGTCAATTTTGCCGTTCGCCTTTATATTTCCATTGCCGCGATGATTGATGCGAAAATAACGCCCCATTACGTTATTGATGATGACATCGGCATTTCCACGATGTTTAAAAACCGAAATTTCGGGCATAGAAATGCGAATTTGAATGTTGGTTTCTTCGATCCATCTTTTGTTATCGCGGTTGTCTTTGATGCCCATGCTCAATTCATGTTCTTGGGTATCGACCTCTTTTACCTCCAATAATTCCGCGAGATTGTCGTCAATTTTCACCTCTACTGAAAAAGGTTTCCCCACTTCCACCCAAATTTTGCCATTAAAATCCTCTAAATTAAGTTTGTCGAAATCCTTTGCTTCAATTACTTTGGTGAGAACTTTTCCCGAACCTACTAAAGCTGCTCTTTTTTGCGCCATCGCTTGGGTACAAATCAAAACAAAAAGACTAATCATTACGACTGCGGTTTGAAAGAAACGAAATGTGTTCATTGTGTTTAAAATTAAAAGATGAATAAATTTGATGGGACAAAGGTAGCGCAAGGGAAAACGCTACTCGCTTCAAATTATCATTTGCACCCACAAAACGAGGGTTCAAGTTATAAATGCAGGGTTCAAATTTTCTAACTTATTGATTCATAGCCTCTAAAAAATCTTTGGGAGCTTGAGAAAATGCCTTTTTAAATGCGCGATTAAACGTGGTCTTCGAATTAAAGCCACAATCATACGCAAGTGAAAGCAAGGTTTGGGTTTTATGCTCCCCATTTTTGAGGCGTTCTACAAAAGCCTCTAAGCGATATTGATTAATAAAATCATTGAAATTTTGCTGAAATCCCTCATTTATCATTTTGGAAAGCAAGGAAGTATTGGTTTGTAAAAGCTTTGCCAGCTCTGCTAAAGTCAATTCAGGGTTCAAATAAGGCATTTTTTCCTGCATCAATCCAGCAATTTTCTCTTTCCATTTTACCAATTCTTCACTAGAAGGTGTGGGAATTTCCACCCTATTTTCTGTATTCTCCGCTATTTCTGGACTAGGAATCGAAAAACTTAACCTTTCAATTTGGCGAGAGTGTGTAAAATAACCTTTAATGCTCACATAATAAATCATAATTCCCGAAAAAAAGAACGGAATCCACTGCATCTTATAGGTATTAGAATATCCGAAAAGCGATAAAATTTCAAATACAAAAAACATCACAACAATTGCACTAATTGCAACGATTAAATGAATAAGCCATTGAAATTGAATGTCTTCTATTGCTGAGAAGTTTTGAATGAGGTATTTTTTGTATT
>JBJXHA010000182.1:0-2628 GCA_046160275.1 Bacteroidia bacterium
CAAGGCGAAAGCCCCCAAATCAAACACGAAAGTGAATTGGGTTGAAGGTAGCACTTATAAGTTGCAAACGATGCATGGTTCAGACAAATTTTGGAAGAACGAATTAGAAGCGAAATTTGGAGTGAAAATTATATAACCCATTAGGTTATGCGCAGAAGTGAGATTTTAAGGCAAAGCAGTCTAACGGCTGCTGCACCTCTTTCATAAATATAAAATAATAGTTGATTGTGTGTTTAGCAGCCAAGCCGAGAGGGTTTAGCTGCTTTTTTTGGGGGGAAAAAAATCTTTCAAAAAAGTGCAAGATAGTTGCGAAAAGGTGTAACCTCTTGCGGCGTGTGTCGTTCAATACCTTATATAATATATTAATAGTCAATAGATTATGACACACGCACAACAACAAATCGTAAATTCAAGGGAGAAAAACCCTACCAAAATAAAGCAACTCGCGGCAACAGGTTTAAACGCAAAGCAAATTGCTACGATGCTTGGATTAACAGAAGGCTACGTAAGGGTGTACATGAGGTATAGAATGGGAAACTTGGTGCAAGCGGTAGCAGATGCCTTCATGCCAACCACCTTCAACAGACGCTTCGGAGTTGAAATTGAGGCATACAACGTTGATACGCAGGAACTTGTAAGACAACTCTACTTAGCAGGTGTAAATGCCACAACAGGCAACCGCAGCTCAAACCTTACGAACCAATGGAAAGTAACAACAGACAGCAGCATCAACGGAGCGAAAGCCTTCGAAATTGTAAGCCCAATATTAGTGGGAGAGGAAGGATTAAGAGAACTTGAAATTGTATGTACGGTGTTAGCCCAAATGAGAGCGAAAGTCAACAAAAGCTGCGGAATGCACATACACATTGATGCGGAGAGGTTCACCTTAACACAATGGAAAAACCTGCTCAAAAACTACGGAAAGGCAGAGGCATTGATTGATAGTTTCTTACCCATAAGCAGAAGAGGTGATAATAACCATTTTTGTAAGTCTGTGAAAAACAGAGAGTTGCAAATAGATAATGCCACAACGCTTCAAAAAATAGCTAAAGGCGCATTATCGGGAAGGTACTACAAAGTAAACGTGCAATCCTACTTCGTACATAAAACGGTAGAGTTCAGACAGCACAGCGGAACGATTGAATATAGAAAAATATCAAATTGGGTACGCTTCCTGCACAACTTGGTTACTTACAGCGAAACGCACTTAATCGAAGATGCAACCTTAGAAGGACTCGCAACGTTTAACCAGGCAGAAATTGTGAGCTACTTTGATGAGCGAATCGGGGAATTGAATTAATTATGAACACGAGTTGAAGCCTTTAATTAGGCTTCAACTCATTAACAATCAAATAAATATGAAATACAAACTTTTGGGCGGTGGGGAAATCGAAGGCACAACCCCTGCCGAACTCGTGCAAGCCATGCGCAGTTACTCTTTCAATCCAATGGAAACGGTGGAGGCATTCATGCAATCAACCTCCCGCGCCTGTTCCGTTCAATCAGGCGACACTATTCGCCACGACACAGAAGCTAATTTTATTAGTGATTTGGTAGAAAAAGGCTATTTATCCGAATTAAGCGCAGGGAACTAATTGTGATTTTTGAGTTTTTTAGGGCTTTTATGCTAATAATCAATCATTTATACTACTGATATTTTTGGGGAAATACTTGACATTCCCCAAAAATATTAGTAGCTTTGCAAGAAAAAAACAGAGAAAACGCTTTCTGATGGGTAAATTAGGTAGCTGAGAAGTAGCCTAAGAAAGCAAGGCGAATGTCCTACGGGACATTCGCTATTTTTTTTCAAATTCAACAACATAACCACTAACCGTTATTGTGGTTTTATTAACGATTGGGAATAGCGAATTTTTAATACTCACACTCTCATAGACAATGGCTTTTGCAGTACCTTCCAATGCCGCTTGTTCATACATCTTTTTTCTCGCATCATTGATTAAGGATTGGTGTTTAAGTCCACCTATTCCAAATACGTATGTGGCTGCCGAAGAGCCTTCTACCTTACCTATTATTTTATAGTTGCTTTCAGATAATACCACTTGTGTGGCGTTTTGGTTTTGATTGGTTATCAAGGAACTATGCGTTCCACAACCATAAAGAAATAAGCTGAAAAGCAAAATAAGATGGGAATAATGTTTCATAATGATTTTAAATTAGAATATAACATGGTGCAAAAGTATAACAAAATGTATAAAGCACAAAACGAAAAGTAAACTTTCTTACCTTTGCCTTTATTTTTTTTCTCTGTCAATTTCAACCCATCATGAAAAGTTTACTTCACAAGTGCATTTACTTTGCGCTTATTTTTGGTTTGGGGGCTTGTTCCTTGCCTGACACAAAAAAGGACATACAAACAGCCCAGAAAACGGATAGAATTGAAAACCAATCCGATACTACTAAGAAAAAAGGCTTTTGGGCAAAAGTAAAGGAAGGTGCTGCAGAACGCAAAGCGGAAAGGTTAAGGAAGGATAGCATTGAAAAGGCAAGTAATCCCAATTACATGGGACGCGAGCAGTACGGTAATAAGTGGGCTTTCGCTTTTGATAACGGAACGTTGGATTGCGTAGATGGTTTTCAAGCCATTATTAGAGCATCAAATGGAAAAAC
>JBJXHA010000183.1:0-5724 GCA_046160275.1 Bacteroidia bacterium
AAGCGGGGGCGTATCATCAACATTGCTAGGAGGAGGAGTGTAAATAGCATAATTAGATTTATATGGGAAAACAATCATGGAATGAAGCTTATCCTTATTTTTAGCAGAAGTTTGAAATTGTATCGTATGATTTATCCAATTCACCTCGTTTAAATTAGTATGCCCAAATTTCTTGGTAAGGTCTGAATAGGTCATTTCCCAGTTAAATCCATAAGGAATTTCAGCCTCAATGGTTTTGCCTTTAATTTTTCGGGTATCCTTGTTAGGATTGTAAACCGTAATTTGCGCTACGGTTAATTTGTCATTCTTAAGCTCGTTTTTCTTGGGTTTACGTTCCTTGGGGTCAGGTTTATGGCGTTCAAGTTTAATGATAGCATGAAATTTCGTTGACTTAAAGGCAAAATGATGCTCTTCTCTAAAGTCATTATTCTGCATCCATTCCTTTATTTCCTGCATCTGAGTCAAGGTTGCAATCTCCTTGTATTCAGCCGAAGCCGTATCCTTACCCACAAGATTCTCAAGCGGATAACTCAGTTTCTGCGCAAGCAGAGGTAAACCCATTGCCAATAAAAAAAGTGAAAATATAAAACGTATCATAAAGTAATGGATAATTAATAATTGACGATGTAGAACGACATTAACTAACTTAAGTGCCAGTTAACAATTAACTGTAACTCAACTTCTCCAACGACAAGGCATTTCGCCTGAAGATGAAAAAAAGGTTCAAGCCTTATTTCAAAATGTAGAAGAAACGTATCAAATTACTTAGTATTTTTTACTTAGCCTCACAAAACACCTCTGCCATCATACATCTCGCGCTGCCGCCTCCGATTGTTTCTATCGTATCAATTTCAGCGTAAAATAATTCGGTATATTTAGCAAGTTGTGCTTTTTGCGCATCAGTCAAAGCCTTATAAGCCGTATGCGACATGACCAAATATTTTTGCCCCGCATCATTGTGAACTTGTAGCATATTTCCCGCAAATTGATTCATTTGCGCAAAAGAAATCTCCACAATTTCCTGCTGTGTTTTGTCAAAAGCAGCAACCACTTTTTGCCTTTCACTCAAATTTGCAATAGACTCCAAACAAATTACCACAAAACCTTCGCCTACACACATCATCACATTGGTATGATACACTTCGCCTCCATTTTGGTCTAAAGAGGTAAAAGAAATTGCTTCATAACCAATCATTTGGGCGTATTTTTCTAGCAAATCTTTATCCGTTCTGGGTGACAAACAAGCATAAGCAATTTTATGAACATGGTCAAATACAATCGAACCTGTCCCTTCCAACATTTGCCCTTCTTCCTCAGAAGCTGACAAATCATGCACGGTATTGACCTGAAATTTCTCTCCAATGAGGTCAATAATGTCGCTTCTACGCTCCAAACGGCGGTTAGGTGTACACATCGGAAACAAATAAATGTCACCATTTTCATGGAAACTCACCCAATTATTTGGAAAAACGGCATCAGGCTTCACAGGATCTGGCGTATCTTCAATGACGATGACATTCACCCCATGCGCCCGTAATTTTGCCACAAAAGCATCAAATTCTGCCTTTGCTTGCTGTTCTACGGCTTCTGCCGAAAGCTGTGTTTGATGTTGAAACGCATTAGACTCTGCTGTTTGCGCATTAAACTGAAACGATGCAGGACGCACCATTAATATTGTGTTTGAGTGTTGTTGATTTGGCATATTTATTTTTAAATCATTCCCTTAATAATCATCTCCAGCGCGTTCAAATGCTCGGCGAAGGCTTGTTTTCCTTTTTCGGTGCATTGATAGGTAGTTTGGGTTTTGCGCCCTACGAAGGATTTGGACACAAGGATATACTCCGCTTTTTCGAGGGAGGCAAGGTGACTGGCGAGGTTGCCATCGGTAACTGAAAGGGTCTCTTTTAAGGTGTTATAGTCTATTTTTTCGTTAATGACTAACAAAGACATAATCCCTAAGCGCACCCGACTATCAAAAACCTTGTTTAATTGTTCGAGAAATTCCTTCACCTTTCGTATTTAAAATACATCAAAATTCCGTAAATAATATGAAAAAAGCCGAAGCCAATGACCCAAAAAAAGAAGCCGTAGCCTAAGAAAAAGCAAGAAACGAGTCCTAATACAATTTCGCTATAACCTAAATAAGAAATTTCGGTTAAGGTATATTTGCTAGCATTCAAATGCGCTAATCCATAGAAAATGAGCATAGTAGCGGGTACAAAGCCGCCTGCGCCATGCAAAGCAAGTTGAAAACTCAACACTGCGCCACAAAAAATCGGCACAATGAGTGCGACTATCAATCGCTTTGCTACTTGATTCCAAAAAGGTAGATTTTTTTGTTTGGCTTTGCGGTAAGAGAAAAAGGTAGCAACTCCAATTGCGCCGACTAAAATAGCCAAAGCGATGCCTAATAAGGCTGTTAATTGGTCTGAATTGGGAGAAAGGCGACCTCCTAACGCACCATATAAGCCTTCCGCTTCCAAATAAGAATAGGCAAAATACGCCCCAAGCAAGGCAACAAAGCCCGCCCAAATGCCACTTAATCCACTCAAAGACAGGAACTTAGAAGACTGTTCCATCATGGAGCGAATTTCTTTGATGTCTTTTAGTTGTTGTTCATACATACGCTTTGCACGATGATTCACTTTGTTTTTCAAAGTACAAAGGTAAAGAAAATATTAGAAAATAGCTGAGTTTTGGTAGTAAATCAAAGAAATATATTTTGTGCCTTTGCCTTAAATCATTTTACGTGAAATATAGCAAGGCTTAGCAGCTTTAAAACCTTAGAAAATGCCCTCAAACATTTTAATATTAGCTCGATTTCGGCAGGCATTTTCTCTGCTTCCCTTGAAAATAACTTCCCCTTACTTCTACTTTAACTCAACCGCTTCTGCATCGGGGTCAGCGGCAAGAATGTCATTTATATCTCTTACCACAGCGTCCATTTCGTGGGCAGAAACTTCGACATGATGGAAGACAAAGCTCGGGTCTGAAATATAATTTGCACGATAGGCATCAATTAAACCTAAAATTCGCGCCAAAGGTCCCCTAATTTTATGTGAATTGTGGAACGCATAATTTTTGAGTTTTTCGTTTTGGTCTTGGAGTTTTTGCGTTCGCTCTTGTACCAATTCTTCTAAACGCTGATTGGTGCGCTCAATTTCTTGCGCTTGCTCTGTAATTTGCTTATTTTTTTGCTCAATTTCCTCATTCAATTGCTTTTGACGTTCCCATTGTTTGGTACGCTCCACAATCATTCCATTCAAATTTTGGTTGGTTAGCTTAATTTCTTCGTTTTTTTCTACAATCTGCTCATTTTTTAACTCAATTTCTTTGTTCAATAATTGTAGGGTTTTATTGGTTTTGGCATAAATTCGATTGTATTGATAAAGGACAAATGCCAAGACCGAAATCAAGGCAAGTGCGATGATAACGGTAATTAAAATGAGGTTTTGTTTTTGTTGCTGCGCCACCAAAAGTTCGTTCTCTTTCACTTTTTGGTCAACTTCATGTTTTGCTTGCATTTCTACCACTTGTCGGCTTTTTTTGCGGCTCATTAGGCTGTCTTTAATCGCCAATAACATTTCATGAGATTCGAGTGCATGATACAAATCCCCTTTTTCTTTTTGGGTAAAATAAAGCTGTTCATAACTTTCTTGGAGTTGCGACATCGCACCTAATTTCTCCAAAATGGCAATGCTTTTCTTGAGATATAGACTTGATTTATCGTGTTCTTCCAATAAACGGTACAAGTAACCCAAACTCCTGTAACAAGCAGCAGTACCCATATTATTTCCTCGAGCTTCAAGGGTTGTACTTGCCTGCGTTAATAAATTTTTGGCTTCTTCAAATTGATTTTGAGAAATTAAAAACGTTCCCATCGAATAATTTGTCCATGCAATTCCTTCGGCATCTCCCAACACTTGGTCTAGTTTTTTTGCCAATTGGTAGTATGCCTTTGCCGAATCAGGGGCTTTTAGTTGATAAAGTGCGGCGAGGTCTAAATAGGTATTTCTTTCGCGTTTTTGGTCATGTTGCTGTTTTGCCAAGGTCAAGACTTTTCCCATAAATTGTCGCGCTTCTGCTGTGTTGCCTTCTTGGTCATACAAAAAAGCTAAATATTTATAAGTCATTGCCAAACCCGAATAAGCGCGTAATTTTTCTAGCTCCTCCAACACTCCCAAGCCATATTTTAAAGCATTTTCCACATCGCCTTTGTGCCAATAATATTTACCAATATAGGCTTTTGCCAATACTTCTCCTTTTGAGTAACTGATTTTTTGTGCAATACCAAAAGCCTCATTTGCTGCTTTTCCTGAAACATTCAAGTCAAAAACCAATACTTTTTCCGAAAAAGTTAACAGGGAATTAACACGCACTGAATCAGACTGCGTGTGTTGTTGTAAAAAAGACTCAATACTGTCTATTTCAGGCGAATATGCGTAAACCATTTTCCCAAAAGTCAACAGAAAAATAAATAAGTAAGGAAATCGCATTAGCAAGAAAAATGGGAAAACAAGCGAAAATACCACAAAAATCTTGCAAAGCTACGTAAAAAAGTTAAATTTCTTGCAAAAAATATTACGATGTTCGGGAATATTGAAAAAGTATTATAATGAAAGAAAGCGAAGCACGAGCATACACGCTCGTGCTTCGCTTTATAAACTAATGATTTTATGATTAACTCGCGCGATATTCGCAATGACTCGTGCAGGTTTCATGCACGATGACGCTATACATCGGTAATTTATCTTGTAATTGCAAGAAAAACCATTTTGCAATATTTTCGGAGGTCGGATTTTTGAGTAGTTCATCGTTGTTTTGCTCGCCCACTTCATTAATTACCCAGTGGTCAAGCATTTCGACATAGGGTTTTACGATGGCTTTTACATCGCCAAAATCCATCAAAAGCCCTGTTTCTGCATCAGGTTCTCCTGCTATTTTGATTTCGATGTTAAAGCTATGTCCGTGCATTCGGCGGCATTTGTGTCCTTCGGGCATTTTAGGAAGGAAATGCGCTGCCTCAAAATGAAAAAGTTTTGTAATGATAACCATGAATAAAGCAAAAATGAGAAAACGCTGCAAAATTACGAAATTTTTACTTCTTTACACGCTTTAAAACTGCTTTATGATAACTCGTAGTGGCAAAAGAAGAAACAGGTGGTACTTCTTCGCTCGTTCCTCCGGTAATATTCAGCTCTTTGCTATTGCTGGCAATCATTTCGAGGATTAAATTTTTCCCTTCTAAATGCTCAATAGCAGTAATTTCTGTCCCTTGAACGGCAAAAGTGCTAAAAAAATGTTCTCCCATATAAAAAGCATCTAACACAATACCATCTTTTTCGTCAATTGCATAGTGTCCTTTCGCTTTATCTTTGATAATCAATTCGTAAGGTCGCTCATCTTTGGGTTTATCTTTGGGTGCATAGACGATTTTCCAAGTCCATTTGGCTGAATCTAGGGGTAAAATATGGAGTTCCATTGGCAACTGCATTTGCGTGCCTTTTGCATTATAAATGCTTAATTCTCCTTTCCAAATGCCTTCCCAAGCTTGGGGAAAGCTCTTTTTTTGAGAGAAGGCTAGAAAAAACGAAAAATAAAAGAGGAGGAGTAAAAAACGTAATTTCATAAGAGGATGCGTTAGAAATGGAAAAATCATGGTTCATCTGGTTCGGAACTTTTTAGAAAACTCCGAACCAGATGAATGTAACTTGAACGCACCCT
>JBJXHA010000184.1:0-7592 GCA_046160275.1 Bacteroidia bacterium
GCAAAAGTGATGAAGAAGTAAACTATAAAAACTCACTTATTGCGCATGAAGCGATGACCAAAAAGGGGGCGAAGCACGTGAGAAAGTTAGAAGTTTCACAAAAATTTAGCCATGCCAATTGTGCTGGGTTTGCCACAATTCATACCAAAATGTATTTTGATAGTTTTCGTAAAGGCAGCAAATACGGCAGAAAAGGACCTCTTTGGAAGCGTTTTGCCTTGCGTATGGCAAAATGGAAAACCAAAGAAACCTCACTTAAAAGAAAGCAAGAACAGTTGGCGAAAAAGGCTTTTTAGGCAAAAGAGGCTGTCCGAAAAGTGCTTTTAACGGAAGGCTTCGCTCAAAGCGAAGCCTTCCGTATTATGTTAATGATGTTTTTTGTATATTAAAAACTACATTCCCTACCTTTTTGGACAGCCCCTAAAAATCATTACAAACAGCCTATTTCTATTTTAACACAATGAAACAAACGATTTTATTACTTACAATTGCCCTAAGCAGTTCATTAGGGAGTTATGCTCAAGAAAGGTCGGCTACACTTAGCAAAGCAGAAACAAGTGTTAGTGCTGTTTCTAAAAATGCTAATTTTGAGGTAGTTACTGTAAATGTAATGGTAAGACCTGCTTACGTAAAAAAAATAGCAATTTCCCCTAAATTCGAAACTGTAACCGAACAAGTGCTTATACGCGAAGCTGGTATTCAGGGCTGTACTTATGCTTCTACCACAGAGAAAGTGCTTGCAAAAGAAGAAGCGGTAAGGTTGAAAATTATTCCTCCTGTTTTCAAAACAGTAACCCAAAAATATTTATACAAACCTGCTACTCCAACAAGCCAGGCAGAATACAAAACGTTTACGAAGCAAGTGATGGTAAAACCTGAAGAAATCAGACATATTCGTATTCCTGCGGAATATCAGACGATTACCAAATGGTATGTAACCTTTGTTCCGCAATCAAAGGTACTTAAACCCGCAGAATACCAAACAGTAAAAAGGCAAGTTATTCAAACTCCTGCGTATGTATTAGAAAAAAATATTCCTGCCAAATATGTAAAAATTGAAAAATTAGTGCTGAAAAAGAAGTCCAAATCCCCCAAACCAAATCCTAATAATGTGAAAAATAATACATTGCCTCGCCCTGTGCCAAAGAAGAAATAACGGTTATATCTTTGGTTATAAGTAAAATTGGCAAAAGTTGTTATCCATAGTGCAGGGTTTGAAACCCTGCACTATGGATAATAACAACATACATCAATTTTATTACGCAATAGTATTAGTAAGCTAAACCAAATAAACTACCAATTTCAAAAGCATAATTACTTGATAATGAAGTTTTTAATTTTGATAACTGTTTACTGTTAATTGTTTCCTGACACTACCACCTTACCCGTAAACCACTTTTCACCTGATTTGATGCGTAAAAAGTAAATTCCCGAAGATAAGTGCGCGATATTTAAGAGATGATAATCTTTTCCCTCAAAACTGTCTGCCAAAACAAGCTTTCCTTGACAATCAAGTACAGAAATTTCTGCTTTTGCCTGTAAATTCTCTTTTAAGAAAATACCTAGACTTGTTTGTGCAGGATTTGGCGCAAGTTGAAGCGCGATTTGCTGCGTTTCTGCTGCGATTCCTACGCTACCACTGCAAAAGGTACTATTCAATTTATTAACCAAAGGAGTTGAGGCAATCGTGCCAGGTGTACTTGTACTTTCAATATAATCGCCCGAAATTTCCCAAATAATCGCCCCTCTCAATTGCTTCGAATTGATATATTGCGCTTTTTTCTCAATCGAGGTTTCATCATCAAAAGAAACAAAAGAGTTGGTCGTTTTTCCTGTCAAATAAGGCACTTGCGCGGCATTATCCCAATGATAATCAAACGCATTCATCGCTAACATAATGTTATAATACAAAGGCGTGCCATCATCTGCCGAAAAATGTCCCATATCGGCTTGCCCTGTACCTGCTACATACACATTCGGCGTGCTTACGGTCATCTGTGAACGCCCATACCAAGCCACGCCCATCGTAATTTTATTGGCTGGAACTCCTTGCGCCAACAAATTTGTTACTGCTTCCGAACAACTAAAACCCGTTTGCGAACTACTTGCCGAAGGATACAAAGGCGCGTTATGATTGGTAACATTATCCCAAGTGCCATAAAAATCATAACTCATCAAATTGATCATATCCAAAATGTTCTTCACATTATTCCATTCCACATTGCTAATGTGTGTAGGCGATGCACCCGCCGCAATCGAAAGCAGGAGAGGGCGATTCATTTGAGGCTCGATAGCATCTAAAGAATCTCTCACTTGTTGCAAAAGAATCGTATAATTTTGTTTATCTATTTGATTATTAGGATATTCCCAATCAATGTCAATCCCGTCTAAGTTGTATAATTTAATAATCGTATTAATGTCATGTGCAAAAGTTGCTCTTTTTGAAGGAGTGGCTGCAATTGTGGAAAAATTAGTAGAATAAGTCCAGCCCCCTAGCGAAACCATCAATTTACAACCGCCTTGATGCGCATAATCACTTAATTTTTGATTCGGTTGATGATAGGCAGGATTGCCAAAATCATATTGCGTGTCATAGCCCGCAGGAGCTGTACTCCAATTAATAGGTCCTAATAACTGATTTTTGTCGCCCCAAGGGTCAGAGATTTTGAGCGTTCCATCAGCTTGCGGCAGAAAAAAAGCATAAGTCAAAATAGAATACTTGCTATAAGGAATCGTCTGCGGACTCATCACCTTGTTTCTATCGTACCATTGCCAACCTGCATAATAACCTACAACTTCCTTGCAAGGCTGCGCCATTGCCATCAACGGAAGGAGGTAGAGAAGAATAAAAATCTTTTTCATGAACATTTAAAATATAAACCTAAAAGGTAGCCCAATTCCAAAAATTGAGCCACCTTTTAGGAGGAAGATGAGAATGTTGTGCTTCTGTTTTATACGGTCGTTGTATCCTCTTCATTAGAAGAAGTGCGCGGAAAAAGCTGCTGCAAATCTTCTTGAATCGGAAAAATACCCGGCGTGTCCTCACTTGCTAAGTATTTGATGTAGCGATATTGTGAAAGTGAATCTTGATAGTTGTCATAGTCATGTAGGGTTTTGTTGTCAGTCAGTTGCGCAATGATGCCTTGAAGTTGCGCAATTTTTGCCTCCAAATAAGTGCGTGCATCAAAATCTTGCTCAAACTCTCCCCAATTTACCTTTGGCGAATTAAACTGCGGTTGACTTTGCTGATACATCTTTACTTTTTCCACAATCAACTTATTTTTCTCATTGATACTCCCATACTTTTGCCTTTCTTCAGGCGACAAACTAATGGTTTTTCCCGCAATCACGCTCAAAAGCCCTGCAATGTGTTGGTCAATCGCTTGCTTATCCGTGACAGTTAATTGATTTTGAATTAAATCCTTTAATGGCATAACAATACATATAGGTTAAAGTAACAACTTCGTTACTAGGGCGTTTTACGTAAAGTGTTGGGGGAGGGTTACAGCATATTGACAAAAAAGTCAAAACCTAGCAAGGTATTTCCTGTACCTTGCTAGGTTTACCCCCTCATTTACGTTCCCCAAGTAAAGCATTTAGGTTACGAAACCCCTGCATTTAGGTCTATGAACTAGGGTATTTAGGTTAGTTAACGTAAACGTTTACGTTAACTAACCTAAATGTTTACGTTAACCAACCCAAACGTTTAGGTTGTATAACCTAAATAGACTACTTGTATAACCTAAATAGACTACTTGTATCACCTAAACGAAGCACTTAGGCAACCTAAACACTTGGTTAAACAACCTAAAAAGGCTTTTTCCTTTTCCCTTAAAATTCCCTATCTTTGCCTCCACAAACTACACACATACACAATGAAGCCACAAGCAATACGAGACCTAGAAATAGCCTTTGGTATTACTTTAGAAGAACTATCCGAAGGAAAAGATATAATGGATAGGGATTTCCAAAACACTTTTCAGCTCAATGCAGCAAAGGAGGTCATAGGCTTGAATATCGCAGGTAATGAGATTCAAGATATTTCGCCCTTGAAAGAATTAAACAAATTAAGGTATCTTGATTTTTCTAATAATCAAGTGCGTAATATTAGTCCCTTAGAAAAATTAGTCCAATTAACGACACTTCATTTTTATTGGAATCAAGTGAGCGATATTGGTTCACTTGAAAAATTAGTCCAATTAACTGAACTCTATTTTCCATACAACCAAGTTAGTGATATCAGACCTTTAGAAAAATTAGACAAACTACTACACCTCTATTTTGGAGGCAATCAAGTGAGTAATATTAATTCCTTACGATACTTAGGCCAATTACATTTTTTAGATTTTTCTTATAATACAGTCGGCAATATTAGTTCTTTACAGCACTTAGTTCAACTACAGTTGTTAGATTTTTCTTATAATCAAGTCCGTGATATTAGTCCTTTGGTGAAATTAATTACTTTAACAAATCTTGGTTTTTCTAACAATCAAGCAGTTGATATTCGCCCTTTGAAGGAGTTAACTGCTTTAACAAACCTTGATTTTTCTAACAATCAAGTAGTTGATATTTCCCCTTTGAGTGAGTTGACCACTTTAACAAATCTTGATTTTTCTAATAATCGAGTTAGTAAGATTCATCCTTTGGAGAAATTAACGGAGCTAATGAATCTCAATTTTGGATACAACCAAGTGAGTGATTTGCGTCCCTTGAAAAAAGTAGTCCAATTAACGTATCTCAATTTTCAAAATAATGAAGTGGGCGATGTTAGTTTCTTAGAAGAATTAATTAAGTTAAACGCCTTATATTTTGGGTCGAATCAAGTGCAAGATATTTCTTCTCTGCGAAAATTAAGTCAATTGCAAAACTTAGAGTTTGGGAATAATCAAGTACAAGATATTTCATATTTAAAGAATTTAAACAATTTAGGAGGATTGTATTTTTGGGAAAATCAAGTACAAGATATTTTCCCATTAAAAGGATTACACAACTTACAAGAGCTAGAGCTTAGTAGCAATCAAGTACAAGATATTTCTCTTGATTTTCTCCAAAGCCTTCCTAGTTTAAAACAATTACTTTTAAGAAATAATCCTATCATTAGTATTAACCCTGTAATCATTAGTGAAAAAAACTGCCTTTCCTCGCTAAAAAACTACCTACAAGACCTCGCGCAAGGCAGCGAACCCAATAATGAAGTAAAGATTGTGCTTATTGGCAATGGCTCAGTAGGTAAAACGCAGATAGCTAGGCGTTTGGAATATCATAAAGTAAAGAATACAGCTAAGGGAAGTTTTTTTACCAAGTTTAAGGCTTTTTTTAGTCCTCGCTTTAAGTTAGAGAAAGTTCATAAATCTACTCATGCCATAGAATTGCGTAGTAAGCAATTACCTTGTTCTTTTTTATCGGCAGGTTTAGTCCTCAATATTTGGGATTTTGGGGGACAGGACATTTATCATGCTACACACCGTTTGTTTATGCAAACGCGGGCTTTGTTTGTTTTGGTCTGGGACAACGAGAGCGAGACGAAAGAAACACATCTTTATAATGGGGTAGAATATCAAAATTATAATCGCTTATATTGGTTGCATTATGCGCATTATTTTGGGGGGGATAGCCCTATTTTGGTTGTGCAGAATAAAATAGACAAAGATAGCAAAGAGAGAGATGCTTTAGCAGAAGTACAATATAAAGATAGATTTCCTACGATTGTAGGTTTTCATCGGATTTCGGCAAAAATGCAGCCCCAAGACAATTTCGAGGGATTTGTAAAGGGTTTGGTGGAAGTGTTTCAAAACGATAAAACGTTACACGAGGATTTGCAGCACAAGTTACTGCCTAAATCTTGGGTGAAAATGCGCCAACGGGTGCGAGTAGCACAAAAAAGGGGCAAAAAAATGTTAGATAGGAAAACCTTTGAGGCTTGGTGTGGCGAAGAAGGAGTTCCTAATTCTACTGAAACTTTATTAAACTTCTTTCACCAAACAGGGGTGTTTTTTTATCAAACGGATTGCTTTGATGGGAAAATTATGCTCGACCAAGCTTGGGCAATTTCAGCAGTGTATCAAGTACTAAACAAAGAATCTACCTATTGTCAAACGCTTATGCTTCGCAAAGATGGTACATTGAACTATGAAGATATGCGCAAAATTTGGACAGAAGAAGATGATAAGGAACGCGAAATGTTTATTGAATTTATGCTTTCTTGTGAATTGTGTTTTGAAACTACCCCAAATAAACAACTTAATACTCCCCTCAAAGACCGTAGTTTTGTAGTGCCACAACTACTACCCCCTGAAGCATTATCGCCTCTTTCAGGATATATTGAGGAGGGGCAACTACCCTTAATAGAAGAAAGAGAATATCCTTTTTTGCCTACAAGTTTGATACACCGTTTTATCATTCAAGCGCATGAGTTTGCCCAACCTGCCGAAATTTGGCAAAAGGGGATTTTGTTACGTTATAAAGAGGCAAGAGCTTGGGTAGAAGTACAGTATGGTTTGCCTCCTCATCGTCTCAAAATCCATTATAATGAAACGGCAAAAAGCGATTTATTACCTGCCATCATAGAAGAATGGGGAAGATTAATGGAAAATGAAATGGAGAAAACATCTGTATTAGCAGAAAAAATGGACGATATTGTGAAAGGTATGCAGCGTTTAGGCAAACAAAATAAAGCGAAAGATAGTTCAACAAATTATAATAATTTACATAAAATGGAAATACAAGAAGAAGCAAGTGGCTTTTTAAGTCGTTTATTTAGTGCTATACCTAAACAATGGCAACTCCTCGCAGCGATTATAATATTCGCTTTTATCGGCTATGCGGCATGGCGATATCTTTTTGGATCTCCCCAAAGCGAAAATAAAGTTACGATAATAGGAACGCTCATCAATAAAGCTACTGGTCAACCCCTCAGCGATAAGATTGATGTGAGTTTAGAAGGCAATACCTTCGCCAAAGATGAAAGTGTAATTAATGGGCAGTTTGATATAACAGGAGTAACATTACCTGACAATAAAATTATTGGTTTAGTGGTTAAATATAGTAACGGTTCCTCTGCTCCAATTAAAAATATTGATATGACACGCTATAAGGAGGATACAAATACTCACACTATTGATATAGGTAGGCAAGAAGTGGATGAATCGCCTGCTCAACCCGATAAACCTGCTAAAAAGTAAATGTAAGGCTTATAATAGGCGTATCTAAATCTCATATTATTATGCTCAAAAGCCCCTCATTTACGTTCCCCAAGTAAAGCATTTAGGTTACTGAACCCCTGCATTTAGGTCTATGAACTAGGGTATTTAGGTTGGTCAACGTAAACGTTTACCAACCTAAACGTTTACGTTAACAAACCCAAACGTTTGGGTTGTATAACCTAAATAGACCGCTTATATCACCTAAATAGGGGACTGGGTTAACCTAAACACTTGGTTAAACAACCTAAATGGGGTAGTTTTCCCCAAAAAACAAATTTGCGCAAGCAGCAACGTTTTTCTATCTTTGTGTCAAAATAAAAGTTTATGAGCATAAGAAACTTAGAACCCCAAGCGGTTTGGAATTATTTTGAGGACTTGAACCAAGTGCCG
>JBJXHA010000185.1:0-2601 GCA_046160275.1 Bacteroidia bacterium
TGGAAACAATATTTGAGCAGGCAGATATTTTGACCTTACACATTCCCCTTACAGCAGAAACCCATCATCTTGCCAGTTTTTCTTTTTTTGAACGTTTTGCCAAGTCCCTTACTTTTCTCAACTTATCACGCGGAAAAGTGGTAGAATTAGGAGGATTGATACAAGCATTAGACACAAAGAAGGTAAGAGCCGCAGCCTTAGATGTACTTGAAAATGAACAATTTACAACGCTTACTACCTTACAAAAAGAAAACTATCAAAACCTATTCCAACGCAACAATGTCATCATCAGCCCACACATTGGCGGCTGGTCTTTTGAATCTTTGGATAATATTCATAGCGAGATAGTAACAATTGTAGGGCGGTTTAATTAGTACCTTAGGTTGATATTTGCCTAACGCGAAGCAATTTTAACATAATTGCGATATGCCCCTATTCTTCGCCCAATTATATCTTCTATTCCATAAACAAGTTTTTCTTTCAAAGAAAGTTTTTTATAGATTTTGGTTGGGTCGAAATCAAAATGAGATGCTGCGATGAGTTCGTGCATAATTTGGGGGTGGCTTCCTTCAAATTTTTTAATTCTTTCGATGTGGTAAAAATCAAAGGCTTTTTGGGCTTGATATTTTGCCTGTAAATAAGCGTCATCATGCCAAAATTTTTCAAAAAAGTGAGATTTCTTTTGCATGGCTGCGGCATCTCTCACGTAATTATAATGAAAAACAGGTACTTTTATGTATTTCACTTTCAATTTATTCCCTTTCTCTCCTGCTAAGTAATTTTCATAAGAACTATAATTTCGAAAGCCTTGCGAATCTTTATAAGCAAAGGTATTCATTCCCTTGCGAAATACGCGAATTTCTACTAAATGCTGTTTACGGGTGTTGTTCAAATAATCATAAGAGCCATGAAAATTCAAAAAATCAAACAATAATCCTTCCATTTGCGGATTTTTCTCTGCTGCTTGAATTTCTGCTAAAATAATAGGTAAATCTCTTTCATGAATGATTTCATCAGCTTGAATATGAAACAGCCAATCGCCTGTGCAGTGCATCAAAGCAGCATTGGACTGCTGGGCAAAAATTTTTCCCTCTCTGCGCAAATTTTCATCCCAAACGGTATCCACAATTTTAATTTTAGGACTGTTCAAGGCTAAAATTGCTTCTCGCGTACCATCAACCGAATCGCCAATCGCTACCACAAATTCATCACAAATGGGCAAAATAGATTGAATTGCTTGCAAAAAAGGATAACCGTAGGTAAAACCATTGCGAATATAAGAAAAACCGCTAATTGTCATAAAAGGTTGATAAGTATTGAAATAAAAAATTGCCAAACCATTCGAATCGCTCGAACCGTTAAATAAGAGATAAACAAATAGCCTCCTCTTTTGTTGGCACAAATTTTTCTTCGCAAAGATATTTTCGCCCTTATTTCTTGGCTTTTAGCAACCAAACGCCTGTTCCATACTCTTTGGTCATTTTATCGAATACAGGCTTTGGATTATTGCAATCAACATACACCCCGACAGAAATCAAGTCATTGCGGTTAATTTTATACCCTTTATAACCCGCTTGCTTAAGTTCTTGCAATAGTTTATCCACATTCTCTTTACTTTTAAAAGAACCAATCATTACAACACAATAGTCATACGCTGTTTCAGTCGTAGGTTGTGGTTTTGCCACTGGCTTCGCTACGGGTGCAGCCTTTTTAATCTCTGCTGGTTGAGGTTGGATAGTGCGCTGAGTTGGCGTTGATGGAGATACAGACAACTCTCTTTGAGATACTTCTTTTTTAGGTAACTCTTTTTTGGGCGAATCAATAGGAGTAGGTTGAGGCAATACAGCCATTTCTTCGCGAGGTTTTGTATCGGGCAAAGGTTGCGGCGCGCTAGGCGTTTCCATTGAATCCTTAGCAATCGCATTAGTAGCGGTTATAGAAACACTATCCTTCGTAGGAACAGGTGTGGTTGTTGGGCTTGGATTCCTTGGCAGACAATTCTCATCACCTTCTACTACGAGCTCATCATCTGCAACAGGTTCGCCCTCTACTTCTATCCACTCTTCGATAGAAGTGTAGGATTTCATCGAGTCATTAGTGGTTTGAATAGATGCTCCTACCTGATTTTCAGGCGTTATTTCCAAATTAGTCGCCAATTTAGTGTTATCTGTCAATTGAGAAAAATCAATCAAGTAAGCCCCTAAGCCCATAAAGAAAAGAACTACAACCATCGCTGTTATGGTATCTTCTTTGTCTTTTTTATTTAGAAATGAAAATAATTTTATGTCCATTGTATTTTCAAGGTGAGTTTGTTTAGGTGAAGATAAAATAAGCTTTAAGTACAATTCGAGCTTTGCCGCTATTAGCATAACTAACAGCGGCATTCCCAAAACTATATATCAAATTATTTATTGCGTAATTTTTGGAAGAAGTTTTCCAATTCTTTTCCTGCAACCTCACGTCCACCTAAGCCGAAAGCCAAAGCGAAAGCAACTGCTACCGCGCCCAAAATAAGTCCAAAAGCGAGGTTTACAATATTTGTTGCCATGCCCATTGTACTTAACGCGATAGGAATAAAAATGCTCAAAACGCCCACCCGCG
>JBJXHA010000186.1:0-9197 GCA_046160275.1 Bacteroidia bacterium
GTTCACGTTTCAGTTTTTTATAATTTGGCAAAATACGCGCTCCAATCCAATCGCCTAAATAATGAACTATCGCATTGAGGTACAATTCGGCATCACTCGCTTCCATTACTTGCGTAGGAAAATTAGGATACATCGGTTTGAATTTCACTTTCGCGCCTGTCATTTGACGCAAATCTTTTACCAATGCTTTGTAAAATACCTCCAAATCCGCTACGGATAAGGTTAACACTCTTTTCATCAAGGCATCAGAAAGTGTATAGCCTAGGATTTCGATGTTTTTCAACAAGGTTGTCAAATAGTTAGCCGCTAATTCGTTTTTACCGACCGCCAAGATTACTTTGTTTTTTCGGCGTAAAAAAATCGTGTTTTTCATTTTCTTAAAAAATTAAAAGTTAAGGAAAGCAGTTCCCCTATTTTTAAAATAATAGAAGGAAGGAGAACAAAAGCCTTAATTCAATGAACAGTAAGCAGTTATCAGTGAACAGCAATATTTTATTTTCATAACTGTTTACTGTCAATCTGATAACTGTGTGGTTCCCTTTCGGGCGAATTCGCGCTAAACAAGTCATTAAGAAATCAGCTCCCCTAAGTTTTTTCTGGGAAAGAAAGTTGTTAGAAGGAAGGAGATTGCCATAGCCTAATGCTGTGGTTTAGCCTCAGTGCTTATATTTTAATACCCTATATGGGGTAAAGTTTCTTTGTAGTTTTCGGCATGAGCGTGGACGCTCAATGCCAAAAACGATAAAAGTATGTAATTGAAAAAACGGGTAACAAGCGAAAAATGGACGTTTTTAGTGTGCTGCCATTACACTACCGAACACATATTGAGAGGGAAAAGTGAAAAGTGAATAATGAAAAGTAAGCAACCTTTTTCCCTTTTCCTTATTCGTTTTTCCTTTAACTAGGTGTTCAGACGGGATTCGAACCCGCACCACTCGAACCAGAATCGAAGTATCAATTTTCTACGACACCGCGTTTTCAATTATCAAAGTACTTGATTTTGTTGTAATTGATATAATACCTTTCTACTTTGCGGAGTATTCAATAATTGAAGTCCGCGAATTGCCCAATGTTGAATACTTTCGCAAGGATGATAAAACTGTTCACTCAAAAAATCCAAACTATCTGGGCTTTTAGCATGAGCAATAAGTTCAACCAGCCAAGCTCTTACGCCTGTATTCGTTTCTTTGTAGCATATTTCTATCAATTCCGTAATAAAACTATCTGCTATCAGCGATAAATTGCTAAAAGCTGTTTCTTGAACGTCTTTGTCTTTTTTATAAAGGTTATAGACATTGTTTTTGAACCATCTTGTATTCTTTTTCATCTCCTTGTTGTTGTTTCACAAGCAGGAATGCTTTTGTATCAAGCACCCTTACTTGCGAAAGTAAACCATAAAAAAGGAAAGCAGACACGCTAAGTTTCACCAAAAGAATTAGAAGGAAGCGCAAGTCCATAGCCTTTTTGTTTTTTTTATTTTATAGAGTTCGGAACTCTTAAAGAGTTGCGAACTCTATAAAAAGCAGAGTAACAGGCAAAAAGTGACTGTAAGATGCTCTAACCAACTGAGCTACCTGTCAAGATGAAAATTTGGCTGACAGGGCGGGACTCGAACCCGCGACCATCCGATTAAAAGTCGAAGTAACACTTCTTTACGACATCTGCTATTTTGTATTGTTATTTTTTAGCGTTCGGAGCTTTTTAGAAAGTTTCGAACGCTAAAAAAAATAGTTTCAAAGACCTTATCAAAATACTCCCTCTTTTTCACTTATCACTTTTCCCTTATCCTTTTCTCCTTTCCTTATTTTGATGTTACAAAGTTCATACACCTATACGCAAAGGAATTGCGTAGTAAAAAATATTTTTCAAAAAAAGCGAAAAAAAGTTATAAGCATTTGATAATGAGCGAGAAAAAGTTTTAATTGTTTTTAATAAAAAAAACTACTACGCAGATATATTGCGTAGTAGTTTGATAGAATAACAAAGCAAAACGAATTTTACTTATTCGAGTACTTCTCCTTAAACTCTTTTTTGAATAAATTTACGTCTTCTGGCGTAGCCAATACGCATTTGTATTCATTGTCGCGCTTTTTCATTTTTTCGAGTGCCGTTTGCATCAACGTATTTACATCGAAGTTGGAAGAAATAAAGCGAACTGTATTGCCCATAAACTCAAAGTAAGTATAAGTACCCGCCTCGTCAAACAAAATAATGATTCGGTCGGTAGTACGCACATTTTCAAGGTCATCGGAGTTCGGGAATTGATACAAAATCTTGGCATTCACCATTTTATTTATCGAAACCCCGCCAATCGAAACGATGCCTACCTCGCCATCAGCGTATAACACATTCTCGTCATTGTTTGCCTTGAAATTTACATTTGACAGCAACAAAGTAGCTGGAATAATTTTATTCAAATCGATGTCTGCGGCTGCCAACATTTCGGCATTTGCTTCTTGAAAATCGCGGGTAATTTTGTCCGTTGGCTTGCCCAAATCCGCAATTGCCGAGATATTTTCATACAACTGTTTGTCTTGATAATTCACATCGCGTTTGGCTGCCGCAAAGAACAGCGTTTGCTCACCCAAGGTTTTCAACGGCTCGGCAGGAATCACTTCCCCAAAATCCACCGCCATTAACACATTGGTATTCACACTTCTCGCGCTAATGTCCTCTTTCCACATTCCCGACATTTTTACATTTGCGGTATTTTTGTTGAATTTATAAGGGAAAAGCAACAAACCGCTTGCAGCAATCGTGTTTTTCTTGTCATCGTAACTCACCGTATTCCCTTGATAAGATTTACCCGTAAGTTTGTCTTTCGGTCCGATACGAAACTCTTTTTTGCTACGGTCAAAAGTAAGACCACCTTGCGCTCGTAATACCGCCTTGTCATCGCCGTTCTTTTTCGGTTGTAAGAAGGTGGTATAGAATTGTTTATACTCGGTGATGTAACTCAAACCTGCCGTTAAGTCGTCTCCATCTTTGTTCGTAGGATTTGATTCAATCGGAATAAACGCAGAGTCTGGATTTACAATACTTTCAGGGAAATTCAGCCAAGCTCCTCTAAAGAAAGGATTCTCAGACTCAATTTTTACCTCGCCCTTAAACTTCATGTATTTCTCGCCAGCATTCAATTTAATATCTCCTTTAAACTGAATCCGCTCTGTTAAATAAAACTGTTTATTCTCCGAAATGGGTCCCGTAGCCTCTGTTACCCCGCCTTTATTTACCTTAACACTCGTAAAATCAATCACTTGCGGTTGGTTTCCATTGATGGCGATATAGTCGTATTTACCCGAACCCGTATAATCTTTTGCCGACATGATGTTTACCGTAGCCTCATAGATGCGATGATATTTCGTTTCTTGATTTGCTTGTACTACCGCATTTTTCAAATTACGCATAATTCCATCTTGCTGAATCGTAACCAAAGAACTGTCTGGGGTAATCAAGGCATCGGCAACTTTAATATGCGGCACGCCTGTTACTTTTACCACACGATTGTCCATCGTATAAATAGAAGTTTTGGCAATAAACTGCAAACTGTCTTGTTTTGGGTCAACAGACAAGAAGTAATCGTCTTGTACATAAGCACTTACGCCTTCCATCGTCAATTTTTTATCCTTCTGCACAAAAGTTCCTTTGCTCATAGACGTTTTGTATTGATGAATCGGGAAATTAGCTTTTGCTTTGCCACTCGTATTCGAAGTAAAATCAGATTCCTTTTTCAGCACATCATACTTCGTAATTACATCTTCAACGACAAAGTGTTTCAGTTTCGGGTCTTTTTCATCTAAGAGCGTGAAAATACTATGCGTAGCAAAGAAACTGTTCTTATTCAGCAAAATACTATCCCCCTTTATACTCAGCAAACCCATCGTAATCGTACCTTTCCCCCAAACTCCTTTGGGCGTAATCGTAATTTGTCCTTTAAAAGAGCCTTGGTCATCATAGACGCTAAAAGGCGTATTATACGAAGTTAGTACCATTTTATCCTCCTTCACATACCAGCGATATTTTACACTATCTCCTTGAATCGAAGGATATTCGACATTTCCTTTTGCTTCTCCTTTGAGGGTAAATAATTTTGCCACTGCCATCACCGAATCAAAATGAAAGGTAAACGTATCGCTTAGGGCGGTTGTGCCTAAATATTCAATTTTGCCATTTGCGTGCAAACCAAAACCGTCCATGTTCAATTCATTGTAAAAACGCCCTTTGTCTTTGTAAAGCGGCATTCCATTATCAGGCGTTACATTCTTCAATCCCAAAGTGTTATCAGGCATTACAACCAAAGTATCTCTAAATCTCGGGAAAATATCGGAAGAATAAAAGCTACCATCAAAGCTCAAGGCTTTTTCGTCAAAATTATCCAAACTATCCAACACGAAGGGATCTAGTTCAAAAAATAGCTTTTCTTTTTGATAAATCGCATTTTGTACACCCGGTTTTTGCCAATAAATAAAGGACTTGCTATAACTATCAAATACCGCGTGTGCAGGGCTACGCTTTTTGCTGTTTTTATTATCAGGATTATCAATGTGAATTTTCCCGGTTACTTTTTCCAATACGGTACCACGTAAGGCAATTTGCAAAGGGGTAAAAACATAATCTAACGGTGCATTTCTTACCAAAACAAAGCGCATCGAGTCAATATTTTTACACAAAACGCTGTATCCCTCATAATCGAAGTGCATTTGGTCGGTAGAATTAGAATAGAAATTTACTTTTCCTGCTGCCATCGCGCCCCCATAAGTAATTTGGCGGTTTTCGCCTACGTCTGCCACCTTATCTTGCGGAAGTGAGCGAACAAACTGCGAATCGCTTAATACAAACGGTTGCAAACCTTTGAGGTGAATCACTTTGTCTTTCATGTGCATTACCGCGTGTTCGCCTTCGGTTACTTTCGTATTTAATACTACGGCATCATAATCTTTTTTATCGCGGGCGGCTTTTGTCCAGTCAAACAAACGCTTTAAAGGCGTGATTTCCATGGTCTTTTTGTCATAGCGAATATACCCTGCACCCTCTAAGGCAGGTAATATGGCAGTGTATTGTTTTATGTCTGACTTCTCCGCAAAGCCTGCTTTTACAATGTTCTCAATGGTGATAATTTCGCCAGGTTTTTCGAGTGCATAGCGATAAAGAACCCCCACAGGGTGCAAACTCATTACGCCACGCTCGCTTTCAAAACGCGTTCTATCAAAGAAATCGAAGGACTCCAAAGCGGCAGATTTATTTTCTTTGTCAATGAAAGCGGTAAATTTCAATTGGTCTTCATTCAAATTCCACACAATACTTTCAAAATATAAGTAAAAACGATGATAGGTACTAGAAAAAGGTTGGAGCGCGTAAATCCCTTTGCGTGGGCGTTTTAGCGTAAACTCTCTGTTCCCTACATAATAAATTAAGTCGGTACCTGGGTGCGAAATCGTGTCGGTTTCGCCTATCAATATTTGTCCTTCTACGCCCGAACCTGTCAGCGTTTTGGTATCCAACATAAATTCATCGCCCAAACAACGAATTACCTTTTTGCCATCTTTGCTAAATTCTACTTTTGCAGGAATTTTCTTTTGTACCATACCCGCAGGCACTTCATTTTCGGCAGGTGGGTCAAAGAAAGGCACACTTGTCGGCACAGCCACAGGTTCGGGCTCGCTGCCATCGCCACCGTCTGCTGTTTTTTCTGCTTTGGAAGCATCATAAGTAGTGGTAAAAGATTCCCATTTTATCGCATCATCTTCACTACTAGATTCGCTGCTGGCAAATTCTTCTAGCCCAAAACCGCTATATATATCGGCTATCGTTTCTTCTACTTCCTTTTCTTCTGCTGCGGGTGCGGGCTCATCTTTCCCTTTGTTTTTATTCACTTTTACCTTGGGCTTCGGCTTGGGTTTTGGAGGTGCAACATATTTTACTAAGGTATCATAAGAAGAACCTACACGGCGCACTCCACGCATCGAAAAACCACCTTCATAACGCACATTTGGCACAAGATTTTCAATCACAACGCCACCGCCATAACTTCTAAACAAAGGAAAACCTGCTTTATTAATGTCTTTGTACCCAATGTTTCTATCTTCAAAATACCCAGTCATAGGGCGAGAAAGCACCGAAGGATAATTAAAGGTAGCACTATCCACGATAATTACCCCAATGTTAAAATTGAGGCGCAATTTATCAAAGCGACAATAGGCAGAAGGAATTTCCATTTTTGACCAATCCACTTCGCCGCCCTTTCCTACATAATCGCGGCTCACCAAATTAAAATCACCTGAAGTCTTTTTTACTACGGTACTATCGCTCGGAAGCGTAGAAACATAATGTAAATCGGCATTTCGAATTTGAATAATGGGAGCTTGGTATTTTTTGCCTTTATCATCGCTCAATTCTAAAAAGGCGATTTTGGGCATTTCTTGAAAAATTTTCCAATAAAAATTTTTGCGTTTGCAGGCATGACCATTCGGGATATACTCCGATAAATTGGTAACATAACTTTTGAAGCGTTTGGCATCTAAATTTGTAATGCACTGCTCCGTTACCGCAAAAAAGTCTTTGGGTTGTAACTTTACATAAGTGTCTTGACTTTTTACTAAGCTAAAAGATTTGGCATAATAGGTGATTTCTGGAAACAGGGCGAATTTTTTACGCACCATGTCATTCACTTGACTAATAAATTTGTCTTTTTCCTCATTTCCGATGTCGCCATTTTTCCACTGCGCGTCTAGTTTCGTGGTTAATTCTTTTACCTCTGCTGTTTTCGTTTGGTTTACTTTTGCTAAAAAAGTAAAAATAAATTGATCCTGTGCCGTAGGAAACACTTCTAGGGTTTGTGCCATCAAAGGAGCAAAACACCCGATAACACTCAGCACCCAAATAAGAAACGATTTTTTCATGATGATAATGATAGGCCGTAAACTACAAACGAAAAACCTAGCCATTTATCATTTGTAGCCCACAAAAATAACACTTTTGCCACGATTTGAAATGTTTTTTTTCAGCAGATGAGAGCTGTTGAGGTTTTTTGAAAAAAAAAGGTCATTTCGCCTTAGCGCGAAATGACCTATTTCATTTTTCTTCGGATTTTCAGCTCCTATTTATTCCCCCGCAGGCTCTTCATTTGCCGTGCCGCCTTGCCCATTAAAACGCTCGGCAAGTTGTGCCACAATCGTTTCCATGCCTGGCATACCTACCCCTGCTGCCATTTGAAACATTTTATACACCATCAAAGCCGAACTAAATGCCTCTGAACCTGCCAACATTTGTGTATCTCTCACTTTTTCATAAAGTTGCGCAAGGGGTTGTAATACCTGCTCTAAGCTACGATACAACTCATAATCTTTTTGCATTTCGCCTACGCTAATATAATTAGGCAGTAAAGTGGCATTGTTCATACAAGCCTGTAAAGCATCATCTACAAACAGTTTATTTTGGCGGTTAATCTTGGGTAAAGTTTTCCTTTCTTCGGTAGTTAAACCTATAATAAAAGGGAGTTTACTCTCAATCGTTTGAATTGCCGCAAGAATGTCCTGCACATCATTTGCACTTAGGCTCGCAGATAGGCGATTGTTTTGAATATTAGCCATGACAATTAAAGATAAAAAAATAAATGATTTAAAAGAATGAGTAGTTTGTACGAAAGAAATAGAAAAAGGGTTTCAGTAAATAGCGGTTTTTTTTTTTGATTTAGAGCTGCTAAGGTTCAGGAAAAACCTTAGCAGATCTGGAGAAAAATAAAACTACTTATGTTCAAACCTAGCAAGATTTTTCCTGAATCTTGCTAGGTTTTTAAGTCGGGGGGGGGCTTCAGAACCCCCCCCCCGACTTAAAACATGAACTCACCCACCTTTTTACTGAACTAGGGGACTTCTAAACTGAACTCGCCCGCCTTTTTGCTCGGTAAGGGGACTTTAAACACAAACTAAGTTTACCTTTTTACTCGGTCAGTTCGCCTTTTTACCCCCCTAGTTCGCTGTTGAGGTAGGGAGGGGGACTTTAAACACAAACTAGGTTTACCTTTTTACTCGGTTGGTTCGCTTTTTTAGCCCCCTAGTTTGCTGTTGAGGTTTTAAAGGTGGATAAGTTGAGTAAAAGAAGCGAGAAAAGAAATGTCATTTTGAGGATACGAAAAATGACATTTCCTATACACATTGTGTTCAAACTGGGTTTGATAAGATACTTACAGCATAACCCACCCGCAAAGTTTTTTTACCAAATGTCATTTCTTTATAGTAGTTTCGCGCTTTCAAATCTATTATTAAACCTAGTTTTATGATGAACACATACATCAAAGAAGGAATTGCTGCAAAACTCATTGCCTTTGATGAGGAAATGAAATATATTACTTATCTGCATCAGAATAAAAAGCGGGCATTTACCAACCCCGAAGAACAGGTGCAAGCTGAAACTTTTTGTCGCTTGGTGCTGCAATACGGCTATCCTGTGGAATACATTCGCCAATTTGTTACCGTAAAAATGGGCGTATCTGACAAAGAGGCGGATATTGTGGTTTTTAAAGACGATATGCAAACCCAACCTTACATTATCGTAGAATGTAAAAAAGCCGAGATTTCAGAACTTGAATTTCAAGAAGCTGAAAAGCAGGCATTTAGTTACGCCCATGCCTTAGCAGGTACTACTAAATATGTATGGGTAACAAAAGGGAATAAAGAAACTTTCTTTGTGTTTGATAAGGAAAAGAACAAAGGCGAAACGATTGCGGAAATTCCTTATTTTGGAGAGGACAAACCCAAAGAATTTCGTTTTGCAAAGGGCGGTTTTTATAAAACAAAAGTACAAGGAAAAGAAGTGAAAATACCCGCAAGCGATTTGCAAAAAGTGGAAGAGAAGGAACTCACAAACATTTTTAAACAGGCGCATGATGCACTTTGGGCAGGAGGCGAGTTACATCCTTCGCAGGCATTCGATGAATTGAATAAACTGATTTTTTGTAAAATTTGGGACGAGAAGTATTCCAAGAAAGGGCAACCTTATGCTTTCCAAGTTATTTCTGATGATAGCGAGGCATTGAAAACGAAAGTAATAGAACTTTATCAAAAAGGGCGAGAAAAAAACCAAGAAGTCTTTGATAAACCTATTGAATTGAGTGCGCAGCGTATCAAAATTATTGTAGAATATTTTCAATGGGTGAACCTAGTTGAAACAGACCTTGATAGTAAAGGAAAAGCTTTTGA
>JBJXHA010000187.1:0-2802 GCA_046160275.1 Bacteroidia bacterium
GTAGAAAGTCATCCTTTTTCCATTATGGAAAAATCAAAAGTAATGATAGACCATTTCAATTCGGAAGTTGCCAAGCAAATAAATAGGCAAGCAAAAGCAATGGTGGTTTGCAAAAGCATTAATAACGCCATCAAATACTACGATGCTTTTAAAAAGTATTTGAAAGAGATAAACTCACCATACAAGGCAATTATTGCATTTAGCGGTAGCAGGGAAATTGAAGGAGTAGAAATAGACGAGTCTAAATTAAACGGTTTTCCAAGTAACGATATACCAAAAGAGTTCAAGAAAAAAGACTATAAATTTTTAATTGTAGCCAATAAGTTTCAAACAGGTTTCGACCAGCCATTACTGCATACAATGTATGTAGATAAAAAGTTAAGAGATGTACAAGCAGTACAAACATTATCAAGATTAAACAGGGCTTACAAGCCTTATAAGGAAGATACTTTTGTTTTAGATTTTTTCAATAGTACAGATGAAATAAAAGAAGCCTTTGAGCCATTTTATACAACTACTGTATTAAGTGAAGAAACAGATGCAAACAAACTGAACGATTTGCAAGACATTTTGGATAATGCACAAGTTTATACCGCTGAAGAAGTACACAACTTTACTAACCTCTATTTTAATAATGCAGATAGGCAAGAACTCGACCCAATTATAGATGCCTGTGTTGCTAATTTCAAATCAGAGTTAAACGAAGATACACAAATAGATTTCTTCGTAAAAGCAAAATCTTTCTATCGTACTTATGCTTTCCTATCAAAAATATTGTCTTTCAAAAATGCCTATTGGGAAAGGTTGTATTGGTTTTTAAAGTTCCTAATGCCAAAAATTAAACCGAAAGAAAACGAGGATTTGGCAAAAGGTATTATTGAAGCTATTGATTTAGACAGTTACCGATTAACAAGAACTACCACAGATAATATTGGCTTAAAAGGTGGCGAAGAATTAGACCCAACCCCACCAATAATGAAAGGTAAAAAGGGCGAAAATGAATTTAATGAATTAGAAGCTATCATCAATGATTTCAATACACGATTTGGTATTGATAATTGGACAGACGATGATAAAATAAAAGCATTTCTATTTCAACAATTGCCGGCAGATTTTGCAAAAGACCAAGCAACGGTTAATTCTGTAAATAATTCCGACAAACAAAATGCAAAATCACTTCCGATAAAAAGGTAGAAGATTTAATGCAAGATGTAATATTTACTTATACGGATTTATATAAGAAGTTCACTGATGACCCAGATTTCAAACGACAATACTTAGATTTTGTATTTGATAAAGTTTGGAAACAAAATCAACCTAAAATGTAAATGAAATAAATTGATGTAGCAAATTCAATTAGATATCATTCCATTTACACAAGTAGTAAGCAAAGGCACTTTCTCATTCTATGGAGAAAAACAAAAATACTTTGCGCCTATAATGTTGATTGTACTATAATTAAAACCTAAGTATAAATCCAAATAAACCATTGAATACAATGCAGCCCCTCACACTTCAAAACTACACCCCAAAACTCCAAAAAATCGGATTTCGCACCGAAATCTTTTGCCCATTACGTAAGAAATGGTACAAACACACACCTGAAGAATCCGTAAGACAACGATTTGTGCATTTCTTGATAACTGAATGTGGCTATGCCAAAAACCTCATTGCCTTAGAATACGATTTAACCATCGAAGGCAAAGGCAGACGAGCTGACATTGCAGTATTCAATCGCGAAGGAGCAGTCACTTTGATAGTAGAATGTAAGAAAAACGAAATCAGTCTTTCGCAAGCAGTATTTGACCAACTCACGATCTATCATTCTAAAGTAAAATGCGAATACATTGTTGTTACGAATGGCTTGTATTACGACATCCGCAAATTTGATAAAGCGTTGAACTATTTTATAGTAACAGATGAGCTACCCAAATAAATACAAAAAGGCTTGGGCGTGCTTCGGCATATTCGTATTCGTCATGTCGCAAATCGCATCCTACGCACTCCGCAAACTACGTGCTACGGCAGCGTTTGCTCATTCCTCATTCTCATAAGCCTCAGTCGGGCTGTCGTGCAAGCATAGAGCCTCCGCACCCCCTGCCAAAAATACAGGGCAGGCGGTTCGGGGTCTCTACCCTTCGGGCTTCCATCCCTTACGCAAATCGTTTCGCTTCATAGCGTGTTCAGTCAGCATTTTATAGGCACTGCTTCGCATAGCCTATAAAAATGCCTCATTCACACCCTATTCCGCTTCACTCAAACACCATTCGGAACAGGCTTTTTTTATTTCAAAGTGCATCGTTCCGCGAAAACCTCTCCGTAAACTACGAGGTTTTCGCTTCACTCCCAAATAAGGGTAAACAGACTTTTAGGGATTGACCCAATAGAAATCAACTTGAAGGGCAATAGAAATTTTAAATATGCAAATTAAGGGAGGGCTATTCGCCATTTCCCTCCCTAACCCCTCCCTACGGCAGCAGGGTTTCAGGATAGTGGGCTACGCGGAGCGGAGCGCGAGCTACGCAGGTAGGGAAGGAAACAGAGACATCAAAAGAGGCTCATTTTTTCCTGTTTCGGATTCAGTGTTTTAGCTATTAATTTTTTACTATGCCTTTTGCATAGCTTTATTTCGTGTTCTGTTCCTTTACTGTTCCCATCCCATACGCACAGCACCGCATCAGCTTCTTTTATCATTTCGTTATTTCTTAGATGTGGGGCTATTCGCCCATATTGGGCATAATCTGGTAGCATTTCAGTCAGTTGGATGCCTATTTCTTCGCTTATTTCCTTAGCCATTTTCCC
>JBJXHA010000188.1:0-4333 GCA_046160275.1 Bacteroidia bacterium
ACATAGATAAAACGCTGCAAATTAGGGATTTAGTTTTAATTTTCAAGTGATTGAAATAATTAATTTTTGAAAAAGCCATTTTTTTTGCGTATTATAGCTGTGTTTTAGTAAATTTTTGTATGAAAAAAGTAGTTTTATTGTTCTCTTTGGGCTTATTTGCCTTGTCGGCACTTGCTCAATTACCTACCCTCCAACAAAAAAAAGTGGGTATTTTTGTCAATGAATCCAAGTTTATCTATGCCAAAGAATATGCCTTACCGATTTATCAACTGCTGAAATTGAGCGCAGAATCGGGCGAACAACCCAGCAATTTAAAAGAAACTTTCTTGGCAAATTTGTTGGGGCAAATGGCAATTTGCTTCGATTCAGCGATGAAAATGAATTCGTATTTGATTCAAAATGATGATAATAGGAAAAAAATATTTGCTGCAGCTTATAATCCCAATGATTTTACTTTGCAAGATGTAGGGGGCTTGTTTGATGACACTGATTATTTTCTACTTATTCATAAAATAAATTTTTCCTATCGTAAAGCACCTTCTTCTTATATTGCCGATGATCAAATTGTAGGGGAACGAAAAAAAGTGATGACGCTCTCTATTTCGGCTCAATTGATAGACGCGAAAACGAAAAAAATATTGAAAAGTACTGATAATCTGTTAGTTGATGCTTGGAAAGACAAAGACGCATCGCAAAAAATGCAGTTGTATGCTTCTTCCATTCCTTTGGGAAAGCAGCTAAATTTAATCCTTAGCAAACTATGGGGAGAGTGGGAAAAGTGACAAAAAATTGTAATAAATGTGTATCTTTGTTGTCTAAATAAGGCATAACATTGCATCTCACATGGAGAACTTTCATCAGGTAAAAGTATTTTTGACCAAATATTTTAAGCGACATTTTCGCATTCATAGCCTTTTTCCACCTGCCGTGCCAGAGGATAAAGCCATGGGTTTCAATAGTTTTCAACTTTCAAGAGGAAGGAGGATTTTTCTTTTTTTGATAAATATTAGTCATTGGATTTGCTTGGCTGTTTTTTTTGTGTCAGTGTTGTTAGCCGATGGTTTGCACTGGGATTTGAAGGATTTTCATGTTCCTTTTGTGGCAAAAGCCTTCGACCCTTTGAAGTTATTGAAAACGGTCTGTGTGAGTGGCTTGATTGGTTTTGGGACAAATTACCTTGCCATTCAAATGCTGTTTCACCCTGTCGAAAAGCGACCGATTTGGGGACAGGGCTTGGTTCCGGGGCAAAGAGATAGAATTATTTATACGCTTTCCACGGGAATGCACAAACACATTTTGGCGCAAGAAATTATCTTGAAAAACCTACACTTATCAGGTTTGCCACAGCGTGTTGCCGATCTTGTGATTGATGGTTTTGTGGGATTGGTCAAAGATAGTGAGCTAAAATCTGAAATTCGTGACTGGATTATTGGCGGAATGAAGGAATATTTTGGCAAAGAGGAAATTAAGAAGGAAATTATTGACACCATAGACCAAAAAGTAGGGGAAAATTTGGAAGGAGGACTAAAAAAATTCTTGGTCAATACCTATAAAAATTACCAAAAAGGTGATTATGAACGATTTATTCAAAAAATGATAGAGGAAGTACCGCCCACTGCAGGTAAAGTCATTGATAAATTAGGGACTGAAAAAACAGATGAGATGGTAGGATATTTGCAGGAAAATCGCGCTGCCTTAGAAGATGTGATTTTACACGCGGTAACAGATTTGCTGAATCGCCTCGACATTCCCGAACTATTACGCAAACAAATGGCGCATTTTGATGAATCTACCCTAGAAAAAATGATTTGGGAGGCAACGAATGAGCAGTTATTATATATCCAAAATCTAGGAACGATTCTTGGCATTTTAGGGGGACTCATTATTGAAGCACCTCTGCTTATGATTTCATTTTATGCGGTTTTGTTGCTTATTTTAGGAGGAATAGATGTGCTAATTATGAGAAGAAGAAGGAAAAACGCGGTATAATTTTCTAAATACGTCACTTTTAACTTATTTATATATGAAAAAAATAACCTTATTTCTCAGCTTATTCTTGCTTTTTACGCAAAATTATGCCCAGAAAGCGGCAAGATTGTTAGTAGATGAACTGGATGCCATTTCAAGTGTAGATAAAGGGCGACACAATGAAAAAGGTGTTATCCTTGCAAATCAACTACTTACAAATTACCCTTATAGCCCCTATGTTCCTGATGCTTATTATTATTTGGGGCAATTTTATTTGCAACAGGATAAAGCCAAAGCAATGGAATATTATCTAAAAGTACTAGATGAGCGTTTTAATGAGTATTTACGGTCTCAAAGAATGAGCAAAAATGTTGAGGGGAAAGAAATACTAAACGAAGATGATGACTATCTTTGGCAGATTGGGGAGAACTATAATCGCTTGAAACATTCTGCTTGTTATCAATTAAAAGAATATTATTTTCAACAAGAAGATTTTCAAAAAGCATTGGATTTCAATGATTTACAAAAGAATAAATACAGAATTCGCTACGGCTGCGGTACAGGGGCTATGCATGCATATCAAGCAATGGAACGTTTTGCGGTTTCTTGTAGCCTTGAATTAGGGATATTAAAACCAGATTGGGGGCAAGTATTGAGCGATTATTTATCCAATAAATATGAAGTAGAAAATCAATATGCCCTAATAAACGTTTTTTTTAGCGAGACAATTAATAAACATACCAAGGCTGAACTCAAACAGGAATGGGCAAAATCCCTAGAACGCTTACACTTTGATGAATCTTCGGCGGTTTGGACTAGCACTTTCTTTGATGTAACCCTGACTTTTGATTATCCGAAAGAGAAAAAAGAAGAATTATTTAAGTTGTTGGAGCAGCAAAATGTGAATGATTGGCTTTATGATGTATATTAGAAGGTATTTTACAGCGTTCCCTGTTTCCCCCTCGTTTGCAAGATTATCCAAAATAACATGAAAGAAACTTCGCAAGTATATGATTATGTGGTCATTGGCTCTGGATTTGGAGGCAGTGTGTCGGCAATGCGTTTGGCTGAAAAAGGTTATAAGGTATTGGTTGTTGAAAAAGGAAAGCATTACAAAGCCGAAGATTTCCCTACCTCTGATTGGCAAATATCAAAGTACCTTTGGGCTCCTTTGTTAAGGTGTTTTGGCGTTTTGAAACTGACACTTTTTAAAAAGGTCTTTATTTTGAGTGGGACAGGCGTGGGCGGTGGCAGTCTCGTGTATGCAAACACGCATTTTATTCCGCCTGATGCTTTTTTTGAAAATCCAGTTTGGAAACAATACAAAGATTGGAAAGCGACTTTGTTGCCTTTTTATCAACTTGCGCAAAAAATGTTAGGTACAACTTCGGCTACGCGTTTGCACGAAGAGGATAAGATTTTAGAAGAAGTTGCAAAAGACATGAATCGAGGGGATAGTTTTGGTGCGGTAAAAGTGGGCGTGTATTATGGAGATACAAAAAATGCGAAAGACCCTTATTTTCATGGACTTGGACCTGCGAGAACAGGTTGCCAAGAATGTGCGGCTTGTATGGTGGGTTGCAAACACGGTGCGAAAAATAGTTTGGATAAAAACTACTTATATTTTGCGCAAAAATTTGGTGCTACGATTTTAGCGGAAACGATTGCGACTAAAATTGAGTACAAAGACAACCTGTATCACATTCATCTTCAATCAAGTACAAACCTTTTTCAAAAAAACAAACAAGTGATTGTGAGTAAAGGCTTAGTAATGAGTGGCGGTGTTTTGGGTACGATGGATTTGTTATTGAAGCAAAAATATGCCGAAAACACACTGCCAAATCTATCTAATACTTTAGGGGAAAACATTCGCACAAATTCTGAATCTTTGTGTGCGGTTTCTCTTGCAGATAGAAAGTTGAACAATGGTGTGGCGATTACTTCCTTTTTTAATCCAGACGACCACACACATATTGAAGTCGTAAAATATAATAATACGAGTGGCGTGTTAAGTAAATTGGGTGTATTGGCAGGTGATGGCGATACGCCGATGGTCAGAGTGGTAAAATCTTTGGGGCACGCCTTAAAAAACCCTCGTGCCGTTTTTAGAATTTTCACCAAATTTACGTGGGGCGAAGATTCTATCATCTTTTTGGTGATGCAAAATCTAGATAGTTCCCTAAAAATGGTCTGGAAAAAGGGGCTTTTCGGAGGAAAAATGACCTTTGATGAAAAATAGGGTAACGTTCCTGCTTACATTCCGATAGGACAAGAAGTAATGCACCGTTATGCGCAAAAAGTAAAGGGCGTGAGCGTAAATAGCCTACTAGAATTGGCAGGAAATACCTCGACTACTGCGCATATT
>JBJXHA010000189.1:0-5915 GCA_046160275.1 Bacteroidia bacterium
ATTTAAGTAATTTGTCAACTGTTCTGCAATAATATTACCTTCATAAGTTTTTAGGCATTCGAATAGCTTTTTTTTTAGCTTTTCAGGTAATGATTTGAATTGCAAAAATTCCTCCTGTCTATTTTTAGAGATATTTAATTGTACTTTCGCCATACAAGTTATGTTGATTTTATAGAAAACAAATACAAGTCTCGCTCCTTTTACGCATAAAAGACTTGCAAAGTTACAAATAAAAAGAGGCTGTACCCAAAATTTGTTGTACATTTTTTGTTGTTCAGCAAAAGAAAAGCTAGAATCGTCATAAATCCACTGTTTTTATTCGTTTTAGGTGCATCAACAAATAAACTAACAAAACAGAGGTCGTGTTTTTGTTAGTTTATTTGTTGAATGTCAATTGTATTCATTATTTATTTTATCGTCCGCTTCAATTCTTCTACCTTCGCCAATACTTCCCCTCTTGAAAGGCTGCGGAATTTCTCTGGAAGTAACTCTTTGGAAGTACATTCCAAAATGGCGGAGTAGTTCATCAACTCGATTTCTTCGGGATAAGTCGGAGGCAAAAAGTCATTGAACACTTGGGTAATGATGTCGAAGCTTACTTTTTCGATGCCCAAACTTGCTGCTTTGAATTTGGCGCGCGTAAGTGCCGCTTCCATGTCAGCTCCCGATTTTACGGTCATGTCCTCAAAAAATTCTTCATCAAATTCATTAATATCCAAATAACCCAAATCTGTTTTTTTCAAACAAACTTGTAATAATTCTCTTTTCTCTTCCAAACTTTCGGGATAAAATAAGGCAATGTGTTCCTCTGCACGCCCTTGACGTTTAAAATCCACAGGCAACAAATCGGGGCGAGCCGTTATCAAAAACCACACTACTTTTCCACGATTTTCGGTGTTACTCATAAAGGTCGCAATCATCGAAAAAACCCTGCTGCTCACGCCACTATCTCCCGAAGCCGAGCGATTACCTAAATAGGCATCTGCCTCATCAATCATCACGGCAACAGGCGACATCGCTTTGAGAATTTTCAATACCTTTTCCAAATTTCCTTCGGTTTGCCCCTGCCATTGTGAACGGAAATTTTTGAGCATTACCATCGGTACGCCAATGTCATTGGCAAAGCAAGAAATAAGGTAAGTTTTTCCCGTTCCCACAGGACCCGACACCAAATAACCCATTGGCATTACATCAGGCCTGCCTGCTTTAAGTGCTGCCGCAGCTTCCAACAAGTTTTTCTTGGCGTGTTTATGCCCCGCCACACTCGAAAGGTTATATTTAGTTTGAATGAACTCTAACAATCCGCCCGATTCGCTCTCAATCATCTCCTTCTTCTTCATTACCAGCTCTTTATTGGTAAAAGTGATTTCATTTTGTGTAGCTTCTGATAACAAAATACGCAATTGAACCACTTTTAAGCCTGCTGTATTTTTTGCTAATACCTCAGGCGACATTTCGAATAATCTACGGCTGTCGGGCTGCGCTTCAAAATAACTATTGATATACGAAAGTCGTTCTGTTTCATCGGGATAAGGCAAATTAATCTCATAGGTAAGCGGATTTTTGACATATTGCTCGTTAATTTCGGCAATGTTTTCAGTCATCACTACGATAGATAAGTCCGCGCTCAAAAATTTATCTTCAGTTGCCCATTTTTGCAAAAATACCATCAAGGTACGCTCATCAGAACGTGATTGTGCTGCGCCTGCCATCGGGATAATGGTTTCGGCATATTCGATGATAAAAGCAATAGATTTAGGTTTATCTAAGCGATTTTTAAGGTGGGCAATGAGTTTTTGAAAATCAGTAACGGCACCTTGCACCTTGCTTTTTGCATCATACAAAGGCTGAAGCAAATCAGGAATGGTTTTGCTCATAAAACGTTGCACCATGTCCAAATTTTCCTCCTTAGAAACGGTAGGCTCAGGTTTGCTTTCCAATTTGTGCCTTAACTCCATGTAGCCAATCAAATATTGAATAAATTCTTGATTCACACATAAGTTGAAAAAGGTATCTAAAATTTGAAAAGCGCGTTCTGGTTCACGAGAAAGTTGCGAGAAATTATTCCCTGTTAACTCATCAAACATTTTTAAAGTCGAAACAAAATCTTGGCGCATTTTGCCTTCGCCTCCAAAAATTCTGTCATCTTTAAAGCGAATCCCTGCGGCACGGTCAAAATACACTACAATGTCCCGTTGTTTGAACATTTCATTATTCAAAAAGTCCTTGACTTTCATGTACTTAGGTGTACCATTTTCCACAATTCGCATCAAATCGCCAATGTTACCATGCAAAATAAACTGCGAGATATTTTGTGAAAGATACTTCCGCTTAATCGCTTGAACCCATTCAGGTACTTCCAATTTTCGCTGTGGAGGAGTCGTTACCACTTCTACTTTAATTTCGTCCATATTATGTTTCGTGAATAATTGATATTGAAAATTTGCGATTTTAGAGAGATTAACTCATACTTACTCGCTATTAATTGCCACAAAAATACACAATGCTTTTGGAAAATAAAAAGTTTTTCCTTGCTTGCAGCTCGAAGAAATGCCATTTTTGCAAAAAATGAGCTTTCTCAAAACAACGTAAGTGCTAAAATAATCGTTACTTTGGAGAACGTTATTTTTTCTTTCAACTAAACAGCTTTTATTTTTATGAAAAAAGTGCATTTTTTATCGTGGGGAAATGATTTTTATTCCCTTTTTACGGTGTTAAGGCTTTTTATTGTTTGTATTTTTTGCTTTGCATTTCCTCCCATGTATGCGAATGTAAATGGGCAAGGTGGCGAATGTGATAGTTTGTTTTTTGCGGATGGGCGAGTTGAGGCGGTGAAAATGCTTGCTACTACCCCTAGTAAAGTGAGTTATTATGTCTGTGGGCAAGAAAAAGGAGTGAAATATGTCGTAAAAACAGATGTCTTAAAAAAATGTAAATATGCAAATGGAAGGGTCGTAAAATATGGAGAAAGGGACGCGGATTCGCGTAAAGAAGAAAACCAATCGCTTTTACCTTTGGGATTGGGCATTTTTTCCACAGGTCTTAGCTTTTTCGGATGGTATCTGTCTTCTAACGCGCTGTATCTCACCAACTTAATAGGTGCGGCAAGTGAATGGTCGCTTACTTTCGCTCTTTTGAGTGTACCTGTCATATTAATTGGATTTATCCTTTTTCTGGCTGCATTAGGCACTTTTATTACGACTACCCAAAACATTGCAAAAGCAAAAAAAGCGGGAGAGAAAATATCAGGTCGAGGATTCCAAATCGCCAGTTTAATCCTACTTCTTGCGTCTTTGGTGGCGATAATAGGCTGGACAAGTAAACTTGGAGTAGCGGTTCTTATTCCAAGTTTCCCTTTAATTGCGGTCGGGCTTGGCGTTTTTTTGGTGGCACTTGTTACCCTTATGAGTGTTACTAACCGTATGGCAAAAGCAAAAAGGATCGGACAAAAAGTAGAAGGTAAAAACTTGAAAGTCATTAGTTTACTGCTTATGCTGTTGTCTTTTCTTGCTGTTATTGGCGGGTTTATCACCATTTAAAACAAACATAGCAACACAATCGCTGCGTTGCTATCGTATTATTTTGATTATGAAGCAATTATAAAACAAAATATCTCTTATTAGACCTAATAAAGTGCAGGAAACACCTTATTAGGTCTATGTGTTAAAAATCTAATAAATTCACGCCTGCTGCCACCATTTGTGTATTGGGACCTTTGCCTGATTCAAACAAAGAGCTAAGGTTATAATTCACGTAGAAATCCAAAATTTTGTAATCTATACGGAAAGTAACGCCATATTTGAAAGGGCTAAGGTTGAATTTATCTTCTACAAATAATTTGTCGCCGTCTGCAATTCTTTTGCCTCTGCTACCAATCAACATCCCTGCATAACCACCCACAGAAATACTCACAGATTTGTCTTTTTTGCAAGGATTGGTTTGGAAGTTTAACAATAAAGGAATTTGTGCATAAGTAGCCAACAATTTATTTTTGCTTAAAGCGGGAGTCGAAGTAGCGAAAAGCAAACCGCCATTGTCGCTGCCTGAAAGATAATTATATTTATCGCTAAATCTTAAATTATTCATATCCAAAGAGATAGCAGATTTTAGATTCACTGCACCACTTCTGGTAATTGGAAAAGTGGTTGGCACAAAGTGGCAAGTTACATTCAACGATTTCCAATTATTCAAAGCCAAACGATCATCGCCAATTTCGCCAATTTGGTTGTTCGTAAAATATTGGTTGAAACCTAAATCTAAGCCAAACCAATCAGTCTTTACTTTTGCACGGCGTTGCTCGCAACAATTGTTGTCATCATGCTTGTCTTTTTTCTCTCCCTCATCAGCCTTTTTTACAGATACATGTGTGCCATCGCCATCTTTGATAATCAATACTTTACGACCTTTTAGGCGTACCGTTGTTGTATCTCCTCTTTCCTCTACTTTCACTTCTTCATCTGTATCATTTTCTACGCGAAGTTCTATTTCTTTCTCCTCTTCTCTCTCTTCCCCATCTTCTATCACTACCACACGTTTTTTTCTTGACTTCTCCACGCGAACCTCTACATCTTCCATTTTCTCCTCAATTTTATCGGTGATTTGGTCAATTTTCTCCTCGATTCTGTCCGCAATGTCTTCACCTGCTTCTTCCAAGGCACCTGCATCAATGATGATGATTTCCTTGCGTTTACCAGCTACACCCGGCTTTTCTCCTGACTCAATGTCCTTCATCACCTCATCAACATTGGTAGAATCATTAACTACCACACGTTTCATAATGACGATTTCTTTATCCTTTCCTGTAGTTTTGTCTTTCACAATCACCTTTACATTCTTCGGACTGCCACCTTTTACCGTGTCTATCATCACAGAAGAGTTTTCTTTTACAATGACTTTCACCTTTTTGTCACCCTCTCCTTTGATTACAGTTTCTTGAGCGAATCCTGCAAGGCTACTCAACAACAATGCGCCAAGCGCGGTCATAGATAAATTACGATTTGTACACATAGATAAATAGTATGAAATTTGAATTAAAAATTAAGCATTAAAAATTATTGTTCATCATTGATAGAAATATTCACATCGCCCTTCACTCCCAAAGCATCTAAGCTATCTCTAATCAATTTTTCAAGCTCTTTTTTGTCGGCTTCTGCAATCTTGCCATTCAGTACTACCACATTTTCCTGCCCATTTCCCCTTTTCCATGTTTCCACTGCCGCAGGTTGTTCGTTTTCATCAGTAATGAGGTAATTTTTGCCCGTTTGATTGTCAGAAGCTGTCCATTGTAAGGTAACATCTTTCTTTACTCCCTTGATAGTCAAGGTATTTGTTCCCGCTTGTGCCTGTAAATTTAGGCTGCAAGTGCCAAGCCCTACGAAGAGAGCAGTGTAAAATATTTTTTTCATATTTAGATAGGTTAAATAATGAATAATGAAAAATGAATAGTGAAAAATGAATAGTGAATAGCTAATAATTAAGACTTTATGTGTAAATTATTAGCTTAGTTTTTTATTCACTTATACTTATAAGATAAACACTAGACATTACAATTCGCGTTCTGTTTTGGTAGAAATATGCTTTTTGTGTTCTACTTCCACATCTTTCAATTTAAACAAATACCGCCAAACGTCTTTTTTATGCTCCACTTCAAGCGGGCGGCTTTCGCTTTTGGAAAACTTTTTAGCGGCAAATGTCAAGGCTTTGTCCCAACTAAAGTTGTCAAAATCCAATTCATTTGCATCATCGTGCTGCGCCACCGTTTTTGCCATGGATTTGGCTTTCGTTTTGGGCGTTTGCGGAATTTCATACACCGTCCATTCCATTGGTTTTCTCGTTTTCGGCGTTGCTTGTAAAGGTTTAGGCGTTTCCGTTGTTTTTTCCTCTTTTGTTTTTGGGCTTTCTACAACGGCAGGCAA
>JBJXHA010000190.1:0-3334 GCA_046160275.1 Bacteroidia bacterium
GGATAAGGTAACACAAATGGGGTTTACCATCGTGTTAAATGGACAAGAGGTGCAAGTTAGTTTCACGAAAACAGGCGATGAGGTCAGGAGGTTAATGAAGAGTTCGTCTAGCGAGGAAGCTGAACTTTCGCAGATAGATGGGGTCTTAAACTTTGCTGATGGTGGTAAAAATAAAATAAAACTGGTAAACAAGGACATTGCTCATACTGTTGATGTTCCAGAGGGCTTGAGTGACATTGTTAAACTACATTGGGAAGACCACGTGAAATTGACAGTGAAGAAGAAAGGAAGTAAATACATACTAATTGATATAGAGAAAGCTGAGTAGTTATTCTCTAAATTATTCCACCCCATTTCGTTATCCCTAACGAAATGGGGGCTTTTTTGTGAAAAAAATTTGCAAAAAAATCGCACATATACAAAAAATATTAGTATTTTTGCAAAGTAAAATCACAATACTCGCAATGTCAATAAGACTGTGTTTCTATTCGTTCATCCTCAGACTTGGTAGGCTCTGATAGCGAAAATCTACGGTACGCACGAATAGCGTTAGCTTCAAACCGTAGGGGTATTGTGGTTTTATTTCAGCCAATACCACACCTTGACACAATGGCAGCTTGGTGACAATGTTTTTAGTCTGCGGTGACCATCTTTTTGAGGTAGCAACGGCATTGAGTGGGGTTCGAATCCTCGTGTTGGCTCAACAACCAGAGATTAGGGAGGCAGATTGAAAGACTTGTGCGCACAAGCACTTAGTGAAGCCTCCCGCACAACATACTTAGGGGCTTACGCCCGAATTTCGTTAGTAATGGCTAGGCATAGCGCGACAGAACGAAAAAATGAAACACCTACCAAGCCTAGTGGGAAGTGTTTCACGAAACGCAACCAAAGTCCGAATTCGAAAGGGTTCGGGCTTTTTTTTCCCTCCTAAAAAACGCAAAAACACGAATTAGTTCCCTGTGGTTTTTGGAAAAGATAGTTCAAAAAAAGTGTGAAATACTTGCGAATGGCTGTAACCCTTTACCAACGACTTCGTTGAATGGATTGTATTTAATTTATTAATAATCAATCATTTATTATTATTTATGGAAGAGAGAGTATGCTTATATGACGAAACAAGAAGATTATTAGAGCTGTTTTGTGAAGAGAACTTCGAAAATTTTGAGCTAGAAAATTATCAGATAGATGGAAGCGTAATAAAATTAAGCGGCTCAAGGTGGTGTGGTTTGGGCGAAAATGGGGAAACTGATAATGCATGGACAGAATCTGCTACGAGAGAAATAGATTTACTTCGATACTGGACATGGTTATATCTTCTCGCCAAAAAGAATAAATAGTCTCGAAAGATTGTAACCCTTGCCTTTATATTTCGTTCAATACCTTATAAAACAATTAGTTATGAATTTGTCATCTACTTATAAGAAAATTCAAACCAAGAATTATAGAAGCGAAGGGATTAAGAAAGGTCGTAAACCTTCGCAAAGGAGCAGATGTAAAGGCAAAGTAAAAACAAGAGGTAAACGCTACCTTTCAAAATTGATAGATGCTTATGAAAAAGACTAAAGCCAAAAAATTAACACCTCGTAGTTGGCGAAATAAACGCGCCAAGGAGGTTAGCAAATTGTTGAAAAACAAGCGCAGAGAAGTTTCTGCAAAGGATATCTGCTATTTTTAATGGCAACTCCGAAGTCAAACTTCGGGGTGTGCTTTTCCTTCCTAAAAAACGCAAAAACACGAATTAGTTCCCTGTGGTTTTTGGAAAAGATAGTTCAAAAAAGCGTGAAATACTTGCGAATAGCTGTAACCCTTTACCAACGACTTCGTTTAATGCTATGTATTTTAATTGTTAAGTTTATGAAAATCAACAAGTTATTCAAGCAACACACATTAAGCCAGTTCTTAAACGTGATTACAAATCACAAAAGATATAGCAACTTCAACACATTAGGCTTGTATCGCGGAATTGTGGAAAGCGAAAAATTAAGCGTAGAAGAGAAAATTCAAGTGCGAGACTTCGCCAACAAAATTTTCGGAAAAACCTACGATTTCCTTCAAATCAAAGATGGGCATACTTATTACCACCTACATACATTAGGTAAGGAAATGACCAAAGCAGATGAGGAACAAGTATGGGAGGGCATGAAGGCGTACAAAGACCAATTCTTGAAGCGAAAACACATCAAGCACCACAACTTTGGCAACCGCGCCAAACACTCGTGCGGATATGAGGATTGTTATATGAATGGGAGAATGTTAAATCAAAAAAATGGCGGAGACAGAAGGTATAAAGACATCAAGAAGGATAGAACTAACAATATCCAGCGAACTGAGTCTAAAAAAATGCTGAGAGATGCAATGCAAGCGATTTAATGTTTAACATTGCTAGGCAGTCCGATGGGCTGCCTAGTTTTTGAGTAGCAGGGAATGCAAAAAATTACAAAATAGTTGCGAAAGATTGTAACTATTGCGTTAGGTAGTCGTTGAATACCTAACATAAATATTTGATTATGAACGCAATAACAGCATTAAACCACACAATGAAACTGCTTCTTGCAGAGTATGGCGCGGAGCTTACAGCTTACACACGCAACACATCTTCCTTCAATGAATTACAGATTCAGCTCACCATCGCAGGAGGTGAACCGTTCCTGCTGCAACGAGTGGAAACATTGGAAACGGAAAAATTGGCAGCAGGAGGCGAAACAAAGCGAGCTGAATGGGAGGAGATGAAAATGTATTTTGGGAATGAGTTTGAATGTTTGTACGGATTAACGAACATTCGTTCTTATTTTATGCGGCATGGCGGTATAAGTCATGAATCGGACTTGGCTCGCTACCTTAAATAAGCCAAAACCCAACGAATCCGTATGCTTAACAGGCTGCGGATTCTTTTTTCCTTCCTAAAAAACGCAAAAACACGAATTAGTTCCCTACGGTTTATTGAAAAAAACTTTTCAATAAAGTGCAAAATAGTTGCGAAAAACTGTAACCTCTTGCAGCGTGTGTCGTTCAATGCTACATATTAACTCATTAATTATCAACAAATTATGGACATTTTAAAGCAGATAAACGAAAAGATTGAAAGGCTAGAGCTTCAAAAAGACGGAGCAAACGAAAGACTTCAAAAAGCCTTTCTCGACAAGTGGGAAGCCGAATCTAAACTTATTTGGAAAGCGACTTATCAGATTAACTGGTGGAAGGCAATCAAAGCAGAACCTACGCGAATCCAAGAGTATATTGACAGATTCGAGGAAAATCTCCTGCTCTGCGACACAAGCACCTCTACCAACGAACTTGCGAACATCGCAGAACGTTGGAAATACGAGTGCATGAG
>JBJXHA010000191.1:0-3093 GCA_046160275.1 Bacteroidia bacterium
CGATCTTCCGATTTTGCTTTTTCTGTGGACAAAGGGAATAATTCCGCTTCCTGCAAATCATGCAACAAATATTCGCTAATCGAAAAATCTGCAAAAGCCATTCCTTCGAATAAGTTAGAAGTTGTATTTCTCTGCAAGTGATATTGCTTGCAAAACTTCGTCAAGGAGGTGAATTTACTGTATGCCATATTACTTGTTTTCTATGATTTTTTATTTGGCAAAGATACAAAAGATTTCAACCGAAAAGAAGTAATAAATCAAAATCATCAACAGCAGAAGCAAAACAACTTTTTTAGATTTCCCAAATCTGTGAGATATTTATAAGCAATCCAATTCATTACGCTACAATTTTTATCTCCCGAATGACTTCATTTTTAAAAAGTTGCGCCGCATAAAGCAAAGCCTCTTGCAATGCCTCTATTTTTAAATGCGGGTATTTTTGCACGATTTCAGTAAGCGTTGCGCCCGAAGCCAGCCATTCTAACACCACATCAATGCTAATGCGTGTACCTGCAAGGCAAGGTTTGCCTTTTAAAATGGCAGGATTGCTAACGATATATTGAAAATTTTGTATCATTTGACTTGAATGTTTTCACAAAAATAGCAAATTCTAGTCAAATATGCAAAATCACCCTAAAAAAGGAAACCCACGCTTCCTATTCCTTAGCGTGGGCGCAATTCTCGAAGTGGTACGAGAGGTGGATTATTTTTTTATTTTATGAACAGAAATTCATTTTCAGTATTTTCATTAATTTTCTTGGTTTCTTCATTCTTTGCTTTTAAGATGAATAAAACAACTTTCGATTCCAACAGGATTGTATTTGCAACTAAGACCGCCTCAGAGGTGGTAAAAAATCCAATGTTAGCAAATGGTTATCGTATAAAAGGTAGTAATGCTACAGTGTACCTTGTATTTGGAGGAAAAAAACGCCCAATTGCAGGAGCTGAAATATATAATAGGTTATTTAAAAACTGGGATAACATTGTAAGAATGTCTGACTCTGAGGTTAATGCGATACCAACAGGTAGAAATATTACCGAACCGACATTCTGCGCAAAATTTAAAGATGGTGGAATTTATTTTTGTGATAATGCTTATGGCTCTATGAGATGTATTTGTAATATGGAAACGATTAACGAAGTCTATTGTTTTAAATATGAAGATTGGGGTAGCGAAGATAAGTTTTCTTTTATAGAGAATAAAGGTTGGGATTATGATAGAACTAAACTTTGTAATCGAGAATAAAAAAAACGTGCAATATTAAGTGTTAACTGCTTCGCAATTAACACTTAATATTACCAATAAATAAGTACTCGTTAAGAATTAGTGGAAGTATTTGGAGAATTAACCTTTAAGGGAGCAACCTTGTTTCCACAATCAACCTGCGCAAAACGGCAATAATTTGAAGCAAATCTTCGCGCTCCGCAAAATTATAATCACGAGCGCATTATCGTATTAACACATTTTTTCGTAAACTTGCATTTTCTTTTTCCAATGAAAAAACAAGTTACTATTTTCGTTTGCGCTATTGCGCTATGCTTGGCGGGTTTTTCGCAAAGTACCAAAATTGCCTTTGGTTCTTGTGGGCATCAAGACCACCCTTTACCTATTTTTGATGTTGTAGTAAAACATCAACCCGATTATTTTATCTTTTTGGGAGATAATATTTACGGAGATACATATAACATGGCGGTTTTGAAGGAAAAATACGCAAAGTTAGGCGCGAAACCCACTTTTCAAAATTTGAAAAAGAACACAAAAATATTGGCTACTTGGGACGACCACGATTATGGGGCGAATGATTCGGGTAAAAATTATCCTTTTAAAGTAGAATCAAAACAGCTTTTTTTAGATTTCTTTGAAGAACCTGCCGATTCTGAACGCCGCAAACATGAGGGCATTTATACCTCCTATTTGTATGAAATAGAGGGGAAAAAACTGCAAATTATTTTGCTTGATGGGCGAACTTTTCGTGATAAGTTAAAAAACGCAACGAAGAAAGACACGAAAAAGGGTGGCTTTTTTTACGATTTGGATTATGTTCCGCACACTGATACGACTACCACCTTATTAGGAGAAACACAATGGAAATGGTTAGAAGGCGAATTGCAAAAACCTGCCGACTTACGTATTATTGGGAGCGGCACACAGTTTGGCATTGAGTTCAATGGCTACGAAGCCTGGGCTAACTTTCCCCACGAACAAGCACGTTTTTTTCGCCTTATCCAAAAAACAAAAGCAAATGGCGTAATTTTTATTTCTGGCGATGTTCATTACGCCGAAATATCAAAACGCGAAATAAAAGGACTATACCCCATCTACGACATTACCTCCAGCGGCTTATCCTCCACCTGGAAATTTGCCACCCCCAATAAATACCGCATCGAAGGACCCATCATGGACAATCATTTCGGTTTACTCACCCTCGATTGGAAAAAACAAAATCTCACCATGGAAATATGGGATATATTTGATAACCAACGAATTGAATACACAATTCCAATGGGGAGTATAAAGTCGTTTGTTGAGACTGGGGGCGAGGGTGTGGGGAGGTGAGGGTGAAAGTAATAGGAGAAATTGCGAAATATACTAGAATTTCTAGCCAACAAAACGTTTCGTTTTTTGATTTGTTTCTCTACATCTATACCTATTGCCACCCAAAACCCAACAAAAAATAGAGTAGTTCTGAGGTGAGCATTGAAGAAAAGATAATATTTTACTTGTAATCCAAGACAAAAAATGAAATTATTTTAAATTTACATAAAAAATATTTTGCAAAATGAAACTCACTACATATCTTTGTATTCTATATAATAGAAAATATATATTTGTGTCATACAAACAAGTAGAACCCTATAAAAAACAAAAAAAACAGAACGATACAAAATGTTTATGTAAGTTTAGGGGATTGGGGGGAATATGACAATTCAATCTCAATAAGGGAAGCGCATTTACGAAACAGATAACATGATAATCAAAGGCTAAAAACTCAAATTATAAAATGATAGGTTGTTTAATTTCCGTGGTACGATTTCTACCAGGTCTGTTTGCAATAGCATTTACCCTGCTATTTTGGATAGGCGTATTTTTCT
>JBJXHA010000192.1:0-2773 GCA_046160275.1 Bacteroidia bacterium
AACATTGACAACGCTCGCTCCATTTTTGCCTTTGGCATTCTGGCAAGGTATCATCGGAAAGTTCATGCACTTCATGCCGATAACGCTAATTATTACACTAACCGCCTCATTATTAGTAGCTTATATCATCAATCCAGTATTTGCAGTGGATTTCATGGATGATGTTGATCATGGCAATGGCGATGACCATTCCCCTAAAAAATCAGATTCCAAAATCAATCGCGGTTTTTGGGCAACAACTATCTTTTTTGGCGTGATTGCATTAGCAGGACATGCTGGAGGAAATCATTTCCTAGGTAATTTTTCAATTTTTGTATATTTATTTTATTGTTTAAATAAATTTATATTAAATAATGTAATTATCAATTTCCAAACCAAAACCTGGCCTTCGATACAAAATGGGTATGCAAGACTTCTAGGAACTTGTTTAAAATATCCAAGATTGCTTTTATCTTCGGTTGTATTTTTGTTATTAGGAACTGTTTTTTTAATGTTCACAAAAGCTGCACCAAAGGTAATTTTCTTCCCAAGTGCTGACCCGAATTTTGTTTATACTTACATTCAATTGCCGATTGGAACGCATCAAAACTATACTGATTCTATTACAAAAATTGTTGAAAAACGAATCGCAGGAGTTATCGGAGATAATAATCCTTTGGTAGAAAGTATGATTGCCAATGTAGCGGTTGGTGCAGGCGATCCGCAGGCTTTTGATATGTCGGTAGCTTCGCACAAAGGAAAAGTGACGGTGGCTTTTGTAGAATTTGAAAAACGTCATGGTGTTTCGACCAAACCATATTTGAGTAAAATCCGCGAAGCAGTCAAAGACATTCCAGGAACACAAGTGGTGGTAGAACAAGAAGGCGGTGGCCCTCCTACAGGAAAACCAATTTCTTTGGAAATTTATGGCGAAAACTTTGAAGTCTTAGCCAAATCATCACAAGATGTTATACGTTATATCAATAATCAAAAAATTGATGGAATTGAGGAATTAAAGTCTGACTTGGTATTAAACAAGCCCGAAGCAAACATAATAATTGACCGTGAACACGCACAACGTGAAGGAATTTCGACAGGTCAAATTGGTGGGCAAATCAATACCGCAGTTTTTGGAAAAGAAATCAGTAAGTTCCGCGATGGCAATGATGATTATCCAATTATGCTACGTTATCGCAGCGAACAACGCAACAACCTAAACACCTTAATCAATGCTCAAATCTCCTATCGAGATATGAACATGGGAGGAATGATGCGTTCGGTTCCAATGTCATCTGTTGCGCATGTAGAGTTCGGCAACTCCGTAGGTGGTATCAACCGCAAAAATCAAGAGCGTGTTGTAACGGTAAGTTCTAATGTTTTGAGCGATTATAATCCAAATGAAGTAGTAGCAAAAGTACAAGCAGCACTTAAAGATTACAAAGTTCCAGAAGGTGTTCGTTTCAAATTTGGTGGAGAGCAAGAAGATCAAGCAGAAACAATGGGCTTCCTTGGCGGCGCAATGTTGACTTCTATCTTATTGATTATCTTGATATTAGTAATTCAATTTAACTCAATTGCAAAACCAATCATCATTTTGACAGAAATCATTTTCTCTGTAATTGGTGTATTGTTAGGTTTCATTTTATTCCGCATGGACTTGTCCATTATCATGACAGGTATTGGTGTTATTGCCCTAGCGGGAATTGTAGTGCGAAACGGAATCTTACTCGTCGAGTTTACCGATATTCTCTTAGAACAAGGCAAACCGCTTCGTGAAGCGATTATCGAAGCAGGACGAACTCGTATGACTCCTGTTTTATTGACTGCAACTGCAACAACACTTGGACTCGTGCCATTGGCAGTTGGTTTGAACATTGACTTTTATACTTTGTTTAGCGAGTTAAATCCACATATCTTTTTTGGTGGCGATCAAGTAGCGTTCTGGGGGCCTTTATCATGGACAATGATTTTTGGCTTACAATTCGCAACCTTTTTGACACTTTTAGTGTTACCAGCTATGTCTTTAATGTCGATTCGTTCTAAGCGTAGAGGAGAGGCTTTGGCTGCTCATTATGCTTATCCAAAAGCATTTATGTATGTGCCGTTCTTCCTTTGGATTGTCCGTCTTTATGATTGGTTGTTCAGTAAGAAAAAAGCGGATTTAAGTGGAATTGAGGATTAGAGGTTAAATTTAGGAAACTCGTTTTGTTTATTCTAAATCCTACTTAAAAATAGTTTTTCGTTTTGTTTTGATATGCCGCCTTGCAGTAATGTGAGGCGGCTTTTTTTATTTTTTTTCATAAAAAGTTTCTAAATTTAGAAACTTTTATTATATTTGCATTTCAAAATATACCCAATGAGGAAATTCAAAACACTATTTTTAGAAGAGGTTATTGGTTTTTTTGAAGAATTGGACGACAAAGCAAGAGAGAAGATAATCTATAATATTGATAAAGCAGAGCAAACTAATAATCCAAAGTTATTCAAAAAATTGACAAATGATATTTGGGAATTTAGAACCAAGTATGGCAGTCTTCAATATCGTTTGTTGGCTTTTTGGGACAAAAGAGATAAAGAAGAAATCTTGGTAATTTCGACTCATGGGGTTATCAAAAAAACGGATAAAATGCCAAGTAAAGAAATTGACAAGGCAGAAAATCTAATGAAACAATATTTTGAAAATCAATAACTTATAATAAAATGGCAATAAAAACATATTCCCTTGACGAAGTAAAAGACCGTTTCATCGGCGAGCAAGGCACAATCAAAAGAGAAAAATACGAATATGAGTTAC
>JBJXHA010000193.1:0-2592 GCA_046160275.1 Bacteroidia bacterium
ATCTTTGCATCTTTCGTATTTTATCTTTATCTTTGTAAAGATTTTTACAATCAATACTTGATTTTATCCTTTATTTTTCGTAACTTTCGGAAGACTGTTCGGAATGTTCATTCCGAACACACACAAAAACCTTCGCCCTCGTTTGTGAAGGCACAAACGAGGGCGAAAATAAAACTAAGCACCATATAAAGTTCCCGTCCATTCTTTCCATTTTTCTTGAATCATTCCCTTTCGCCCTTCGTGCAGGTTGATTTCTTGGGTAAGTTTTGGCGGTTGCCAGCCACTAATTGCCATTTCGAAGATTTTTTGACGCTCAGTTAAAGCATAATCTTTGAAAATTCGGCGAAGCAAAACAAGTACCTCTTGAAAATTGTCATCATTTAGGCTGGTGAGCCAAGTATGAATCAGTTTCAAAAATTCGGGTTTGTGAACGAGAATCGTTACCCCGCCCGACAAATAACCACCTATCCAACGGGTAGAAAAAAGCGGAGTAACGCCTTTAGATAATGCCTGCGACATGGCATTTTGGGCTTGTTCTTGTGTATAATAGCCTTTATCGTATAATGTTCTCAATATCCCACCTGAAATTACCCCGTCAATATTATCTTTTATGACAATTTGTTGTAGTGCTTTTATCCAAAGCTCAAAAAGGGCAGAATCGCTTAAAATTGTCAAGGTTTTCGTCATTTCAGCAATGCTTTTCCACATGCCATCGGCAGCTTCCTCGCTCAAAGCAGTAGTTGCAGGAACAATAGAAATGCAAACACGCGGCACAATTTCTCGAATCATCTGCGCCACGAAATCAGCACTTGTTTTATTTAAAGTAGTGTTTGCATAACGTTCTGTATTAATTAGTTTTGGTAAGAGCGAAATTAAAGCAAGCACATCAGTAGAAACCGTAGCGAGGTCTTGTAATTTTACGATAATTCCTCCAATTGCGTTTCCTAAGCCTGCTTTTTCACAATTTTCGAGCAATGTCCCCAATAATTCTAAAGTATCACCCTCACCTGCCTTTGAAATTGCATAGTTTTGGGCAGCATCAAAAACCGTATTCCCCCACATACTCGCCTCAATCACATTGAGCATAAATTCAGGTTTCCACACCAACTCCCACTCCTCCCTTGTCATGATTTTTGATTTGTTAGAATCTTGGCTAGTACTTACGACTTTTCCCCAAGGAATTTCTAGCAATTTCAAGCGGTGCAAAAATTGACTTTTGGTAAGTCCTGCAGGTTCACGTAAATCTATTTTTAGCTCTTTTATGGTGTTATCCTTTAATCTTAGGGTTTTTCGTTGCGCCTCCATGTCTTTTTGAAAAGGCACATTTTGCAAATCATCAGGCACTTCGCCCATTTTTGTCCCAATCACCAGCTCTTTTTCAATCACTTTCAGTTTATCGGGATAGCCTTCCCCAAAAATTGCAGTCGTAGCTTCGAGCATTTCATCAAGTCCCGGAATTACCAAATCGCGCAAAGTTGCCAAAGTCTCCGATAAGCGAACCGCCTCAATGATATGTGCCGATGATGCGTCAAGGTCTTGTTTTCTAAGGAGTTGTGCAGCCCTTGACATCCAGTAAGTTACCACATTTTCCTTTTTTTCGTGGTACAAAATTTCATACCAAGCAGGAGAAATAACGCCCGCACCATAGCCCGAGGCAAATGACAACCTTTGATAAGTCCAAGGAATCCAAGAGTGAGCAACTTTTTGCTTTTTTATCCCCTTGAACATTTTGCTATCTTCTTTTTTCTGAAAATTTGCATCTAACAAAGCAGGTGTATGCCAAGCTCCACAAACAATCGCAATATTTTTATAGCCAATTTTTATCACATCGCGCAAGGTTTCGCGCATATATGCCTCGCGCATGAGTGTTTCCGCGCTCTCCACAATTCCCAAATTTTCGCGCAAAGCCGTCATCATCTCCACGATAGACTGAAAAATCTCCACATCTTCACCACTACTTTCAATCACTGCGTCCCACCATCTTTCGCTGTCGGTATAACCTGCCAAATTAGCAATATAAGCAATCGGGTCGCGGTGAATCGTAGCGGCATCTTGTGTTTCCTCTGTTTCAGCATCTTGACTAAACTGCGCATTTTGCAAAGGAGGATTTTCTGCTTCAGCTTGCGCTTTTGCTATTGCCCAACCAAAATCTATACTTTTAGGCAAGTCAAATGGGCGTATATGTATTTGATTATCAAAGCAATATTGCAAGGTTTTCCATTCAGGCGAATATTCCGCAAAAGGATAAAAAGCTGCTTGTTTGAGGTTATCAGGATTATACATCAACAAAGCAACAGGCGGTTGCAAATCTTTGTTTTGCACCGCTTTCAATATCTCTTGAGGCACATCGGCAGGCATTTCAAGCAGCACCATATCAGGCTGAATTTTAGCCAAAGCCTTCTCCAAATTGCGGGTGCAACCAGGTCCATGATGTCGAATACCAAGTAAATGAATATTAGGCATAAGTGATTGATAGTGAAAAATTTAGTCCATCATTTCCTTACAAGCTCTATACAAATCTTTCCACCCCACACGCTCTTTTACTACGGTTTCTAAATATTCTTTCCAAATCACAGCATCAGTAGTAAGATC
>JBJXHA010000194.1:0-9320 GCA_046160275.1 Bacteroidia bacterium
CAAAGCTTTTCTTTTACCTTATCTTTGCAAAATGAAAAAGCGTATTGTAATTTTTGACGACAACACAAAACGGCTTGACGCACTGGAATTATTGATTGGGCTTTCAGAGGAATTAGTGTGTGTAGGGGCTTTCCCAGATTGTAGCAACGTTTTGCAAAACATTGACGACTCCCAGCCCGATGTCGTCTTGATGGATATTGATATGCCGAATGTAAATGGCATAGAAGGCGTGAAAATTATCCGCCAAAAATACCCTAAACTCAAAATTTTGATGCAAACGGTGTTTGAGGAAGAGGATAAGATTTTTGAATGTATTTATGCTGGGGCTGATGGCTATATTTTGAAAAAAGCGAAGCCCCAAGAGCTATTAAGTGCTATTTTAGAAGTGCTTGAAGGCGGGGCACCTATGACCCCTAGCATTGCGCGAAAGGTATTGGAATTTGTAGGAAACAAAGGAAAAAGGGGAAATAAAGGAAATCATACGGATTTTAACCTTACCCAACGCGAAACCGAGATTTTGAAGTTATTGGTGCAAGGTTACAGTTATAAAATGATTGCCCAAAAATGTTTTATTTCCTTAGCCACAGTGAATACACATATCCAAAAAATTTACGAAAAATTGCAAGTTCATTCTATGGTAGAAGCCGTAACCAAAGCGATAGAGAATAAAATTGTCAATTAAGAAAAAGCCCTTCCATGGTGTTACCCACAGAAGGACTTTTTTTATTTCTTTTGCGTGAAATTATTTGTTGATAACTACACGTTTGATGAATGAATTACCTTCAAAAGAAACGCTTACTAGGTAAGAACCTGCTGCTAATTCTCTTGTATCTAAGCTGATAGTTTGCTCACCTACAAGGTTATTGTGTGCTTGGTTCAATACTCTTTGACCTGTAAGAGTAAATACTTCAACTTGAACGTCTTTTGCATTATCCAATTTGAAAGCAACATTTACTTGCTCGTTTGCTGGATTTGGGAATACTTCAAAATCCAAAGTAACTACGTCTTTAGGATTGATAGCGATAGTAGAACCTACTTTCTCCATTTTCGTGTTATACACAGCACCTGTTGTTTCATCAACCAATACTGCCGCTACAGACAACTCTGTTGGATCCATAGTTGCAGGAACTGTATAATTGAAAGTATAGCTTACAGATTGACCATCATTTACAATTGCAGGAACGCTACCTGTTTGACCAGCATAACCACCCAACAAAGCTCTACCAACATGGTCATACCACATAAGCGCAGCAGCAACTGGGTTAGTAGCAGTTTGCCAGTTGTGACCAGCACCTGTCAAAGCGATGTTTTGAGATTGGCTGCTATAATAGTTAGTTTGTGCATAACCAGAAGCAGTACCATGTACGCTATCTTCAGATACGATTACTCCTAAACGAAGACCTGTTGATACTTTTGTTCTGAAATCTACTTTCAAAGTAACAGATAAAGCTGTCCCTGTCAAAGTAGGAGTAACGCCGATACTTGCTGGAGCTACTAAAGCTTTACGTGTATTGTAATATTGCTCGAACAAAGCTTGAGAAACGCTTGCGTCTTTCATTACCCTATCCACGTTACAACCAGGGAAACCAGATAATGCTGCTCCGTCATCATATTCAGTTACAGTCATTGGGTCACCATTGTGAACAGCAATCCCTACGAAATTACCTAAAGCACCATAAGTATCATACATATATTCCATAGCTACAGCACCACGAGGACACCATCCGCACCATGTTCCTGTACCTTCTTCGATTAATACTGCTTTTGGAGGTAAGTTAGAAGCTAAAACGGTAGAAGCTTTCAAACCAGTTGCGCTGTTATCAGCAGGAACTGGATCAGCATTACCATTTAAGGTAGTGAAGTTGATAGAATAATCATACTCGTTTACAGTTGCAGGAGCTGTGAAGTTGATAGTCACATCTTTAGAAGCCAAAGGACCTAAGTTAAGGTTTGTCAAGTTCACAGTTACGGGTGTACCACCTGTAGGAGTAAGCACTACGCTTGCAGTATTTACAACACCACCTGATTTGTTTGTAATGTTTGCGTTGATTGTTCCACTTCCACCTGTTTGATAGAAACGCTCAGCCATTGCAGCACTATTTACTTTCACATCAGGAACAGAGCTAAGTACTTTTGTTTGAACATCGTCCAAGAACAAATAGTACATATCATTCGAATTGTTGATGAACGCTACATTAATAGTTTGTCCAGCATAAGCAGAAATATCAATGCCTCTGCTCTCGAATCCAGCTGAAGGCCCAGCAACTTCTGTGTAAACAGCAGGAGCAGTGAAATTAGCAACTGCGTTACCTGTTGTAGAAATTTTCACTATATAGCCATCAGGATAGTTCGCATCAGGAGAGTAAACTTCCCAAGTCAAATAAGTAGCACTACCCGCAGAAGCCGTAGGCACTGTAAAACCTGGAGTTACCAACCAATCGTTTGAAATACCAGCAGGTGTGTACCAAGAAGTACTTACTACGAAAGTATCAGTAATAGAAGCAACATAACGAGATACCCATGCCGCGCCACCTGGGAAGTTTGCAGCAACTTGAGAAGCAGGCGTTAAACCATCTTGGTTGTACTGCATCCAGCCAGTAGGAAGTGCTGTACCCCAACCCGTTGTACCAAAACCGCTTAAGCCACTGAAATGCTCGTTAAGTTGAGCTTGGCTAAAAAACGGTAAGGCAAGTAAAAGTGCTAAAGTAAACTTTTTCATGAAAGTTTGAATAAAAAATGAGTAATGAATAAAGAAATATTGTATTTTAACAATGATTTTGAATGATGGTACTGAATGTGTGCGCTAAGGTATGCGTTTTTTGTGGAATGGCAAAATTATCTATCCAAGTAAAAATCCAAGCATTTTCCTGCTATCCCTAAAAGTTTTGTGAATAACGAATAAGAAAACTAAAAGGTTGCCTTATAATGGGTAAAAAGATTAGTCCTCAAAAGGGAAACTTCTTATTGCATTCTATCTATTTCACCTGCGATGCTTCTACCATAAAAAAAAACGCAAAATTTAACATAAAACCCACATTTTCTCGTTTATGAATTGGAAAAAGAACGATAGGGGAAATACAAAGAGAATATTTTGCTTTTTCATTTCCAATTTTTCCTACAATTACAGATTATCTCACTAAATTTGCGGGCGTTTATTTTTGTATAAAAACATGAAAAAAGTCAATATAATGATATGTGGGTTTGTTCTTCTGCTAGGAACGTTACCTACATTTGCTCAAAAAAGCCTAATGCAAAGCATTTCTTTTGGGCTGGGAACAGCTTACTATTTGGGAGATGTTGCCCAAACTCCCGAAATGCTCAAACCTGGAGGCGCAGTTGCTTATACGCGCTATCTTACTCCTATTTTAGCAGGACGCTTAGGAATGTTTTATTCTGGCTATGCGGCATCGGATTCGGCAGGAACAAACAAAAACAGAGGCATACAATTCAAAAGCCCTTTGTGGGAAACAAGTGCTGTATTAATGGTAGATTTATTAGGCAAACGCAATGCAAAAGCGAATAATAACACCTTTTTCTCTCCTTATTTGTATGGAGGTATCGCGCTTTTTAGCTTCAACCCACAAGGAAAAATTGGAGACAAATGGTATAACCTGCAACCTTTGGGAACAGAAGGGCAATTTATTTTAAAAGATAAATACCCCAAACCCTACAAACAAGTACAATTTGCCTTGCCTGTTGGCTTGGGTTTTCAATACAAGTTCAGTCGTCAGTGGGGGCTAAACTTTGATGTGGGATTCCGTAAAACTTTTACAGATTATATGGACGATGTAAGCGGTTCCTACCCTAACAAGGTGGATTTGTTGGCTTTTAGCGGTCCTGAAGCTGTCTATCTTTCAGACCCAACAGGGATAAACGAACAAGGGAAGCCAAGAGGAGATAATCAAAAAACGGATAGTTATATATTTACGCATCTTTCTCTCGTATTTTATCCTAGTCGTAGAGTTTGCCCTGCTTTTGGAAAGAAGAAGTAATCTATCACTTATCAATTATTCATTATTCCATGAAAAAAATTTATTTCGTGCTTGCGTATTGTGTACTTTTATCCACATCTTCGCTGTTTGCACAAAAAATGGGACGCATTTATGACCATCAGTTTGTAGGAGCTGGCTTGGGAGTACCATATTATGTAGGAGATATTGCTCAAACGATGGGAATGCTTCGCCCAGGTATTAATTTTTCTTTGGGAAGAGAAATGAGCAAATATGCAAATATTAAGTTGCAAGTCATGGCAGGAATGTATGGAGCTGCCGATTCTCTTTCCTCTGGTTCTCGAAAAGATAGAAACCTACACTTTATTAGCCCACTTGCAGAGGCTGCCGTGATAATGGAGTGGGAAATTTTGCGTAGTTTTGACAATAAGTTTTATGATAAGTCGGGTATTTCTCCTTATATTAGTTATGGTTTGGGCTTGTTTTTCATGAGTCCTTATGCTAAATATCAGGGAAAATGGCATAGTTTACATGCATTAGGAACAGAGGGACAGTATTTAGATGAAGTAAATTATCCCAAACCTTACTCCAAAATTCAAGCCTTCGTGCCTTTGTCAGGCGGGATTAAATATTTTATGAATAAGAGCTTTGCTATTTATGCAGAACTAGGCTATCGTTTCACATTTACCGATTACATGGACGATTCAGGATCAGGTATTTACCCAGACAAAACCAAAATGCAAGCAGTAAACACTATTGCGGCAGCCCTTTCAGACCCTCGCAAAACAGGAGTAAGTACAGGAGATGTTCGCGGTAATCCCAGAAGCAAAGACCATTATTTTTATCCTAACTTAGGGGTAATATGGGTACTAAAAAACACTGGCTCTAGTGGCTATCGTTAATATAACATTGTAAGTTAGAAAACAAGAAGGTAGAAACATACTTCTACTTTCTTGTTTTTCTTCGTATCTATCCCAATTACTTACAATTCCTCGACTAGCACAATTAGTCGTATCTTGTAATTTAAAGAAAAAGCAGTAATTTTGTAGGTTGAAATATCTATCTTTTTATGCAATTCAAATCTATGCGTTTTTGGTACATCTGCTATTGGTTGTTTAGTTCCTTACTATTCCTACTCCCTATACCCCTACTCGCACAAAAGCAATATCAGGGTTTACTTTGGCAAATTAGTGGTAATGGATTGACTAAGCCCTCTTATTTGTATGGGACAATGCACGTAAGTGAAAAAGTAGCTTTTCATCTGAGCGATTCTTTTTACTTAGCCATTAACAGCGTAGAGGTAGTTTCCCTAGAAACTAACCCCGAAATTTTGATGGAAGACTTAATGGAATCGGATTATTTTAATCCGATGTTGCGTAGTTATGTGGTAGCGGGTAGGGCAAATGCCTTTGATAGAGAGGCTTTTATTTTTGCAAAAAACAACAAAATCCTCATCAAACGCGCCCTTGCCGAAGATTTAGATTTGATTAATGGTCTGCTCTTTAGAAATAACAAACATGCCGAAAATTATCAAGAAAATACCTACCTTGATTTATACATCTATAAAACTGGGAAAAAACTCAAAAAACAAATTACGGGGGTCGAGCGATTCCAAGATGTGATGCGCTTGTCAAAAGAAGCAAGTAAAATGCGAGATAACGATTATTATTCTCGTAAAAGACTGAGTAATAGCGAAGTGGAGCGAATCATGAGTGATGCTTATCGCCGTGGAGATTTGGATATGTTAGATTCTTTGCATCAAATCGAATCACCAAGAGGCTATTTAGAAAAAATGTTGTATGAACGCAACATTACCATGAGCAAAAATATAGATTCCATTATTCGAAAAAACCCCTTGTTTGCAGCCGTTGGCGCAGCTCATTTACCTGGCGAAAAAGGAATTATTCACTTACTTCGCAGCAAAGGTTATAAAGTGAGGTCGGTGAAAGTCGGCACACGCGAAACAAATCAAAAAGAAACGGTAGATAAAAAGAAATATCAACTTGTATATCGTACCCAAAGTTCTGCCGATGGCTTTTTTCAAATAGACGTGCCAGGCAAATTGTATGAAATTCCCCCTAAAGAAGATACACAATATTATTTGTATCCTGAATTGGTAAATGGCGCTTTTTATTCCGTTTCGCGCATCAAAACCTACAGCCATTTATTGGACAAAAGTCCCACAGCTATGCTGAGTAGCATAGATAGTTTGTTATATGAAAATATTCCGGGCGAAATTGTCAGCAAGAAAAGCATTAATAAGAATGGCTATCAAGGCTTCGATATTTTAAATAAAACGCGTGCAGGTAATTATCAACGCTATCAAATTTTTGTAACGCCTTTTGAAGTACTTGTTTTTAAATTGGGAGGAACGGAAGCCTTTGCCAAAGGGAAAGATGGAGAAATTTTCTTTAACTCTATCAAGATGAAGGATTTGAGTAGTACCAATAAAATTCAGTTTAAACCCAAACACGGCGAATTTGAAGTATCTTTCCCTCATTTTCCCATTCATAATCACAACCTTACCCTAGCCGATATTAGCGCAGAAGACCGCCAAGATTATCAAACAGAAGATACAGAGGGTTATTATCTGATGGCGCGTGTTTGTTTTCAACATCACGAATATATTGAGGAGGATTCCTTCGAGTTACGTCAAGTAGCAGAAAGTTTTGCCGAAACCAATGATTATAAGATTCTTTCGACACAGTTTGACGAGAAAAATGCCTATCGTTCATTAGATATTCAATATGAAACGCCTGCCAAGCAATCCTTGTTTGTTCGCGTTTGGATTCGTGGTTTTTATTATTATTTGTTAGTAATGAAGCCCAAATCGCCGAGTAACCCTAGCATTTTCACCAAAAATCCTTTCTTTTCGCAGTTTCGCTTGCTTCCAATTCAAACAGATCCACCAAAGTTATATGTGGATAAGTCGCTACATTTTCAAGTGCAAACCTCCTCACAGCCTTTGCGCCCCTTGGAAAATGAGAATGCTTGGATATATGGCAGCAGTGAGAAAGAGAAGTTATTTAAACCTCGACAAGAAACCGTGCTTTTTTATCACATAGAAAGTGGGGAGAAAATCTCGGTTGAGTTTTATCAATACAATCATTATGCTTCGGAAAAAGATTCTAGCCGTTTTTGGGAAAAAACGCTCAAAGAATTGCATCACAATGGAAATTTTACGGTTCGCTCACAGCAATTTCAAACTTTCCCTGATTATGTAGCCTTAACTCTTGTATTAGGAGATACGGGTACGCAACGCCTTGTGCATCATAAATTTATTCAAAAAGGAGCAGTTACTTTTTTAGTTTCGGCAAATAGCGATGGCGAACCTAGCGATTTTGTGAAAACTTTTTTGCAATCTTTTGCCCCAACTGATACGATCTTAGGGCGTTCCATTTTTCGTGATGCTTCTAGCATTTTCTTGCAAAATTTAATGAGCAAGGATACTACGATTAAGGCTGCAACGGTAAATTTATTAAAAACGGTTTCGTTGAAATCTGCCGATCGCAATGAGTTAAGGCGAGTTATTGAACAATTCCGCCTGCCTGAAGAAAGTACGAGTACACAAAAAATATTTCAACAGAATTATATTCAAGTAAAATCGCAGTTGCTTGAGACATTTGTTTCCACTACCAAACCCGAAGAAATGGCTGATATTCGTCAGTTATATTTTCAAGTTTCGGATACAGTAGAAATGCAGCTCGCTATTTTACAAGGACTTGCAGCACAAAAAACCACTAAATCTTATGCTTTACTAAAGGAATTGTTGTTTGCAGAAACACCACTTCCTTCGGGTGATCGCAGTTTATTCGATTTATTTGATACGCTAAGCGATAGCCTTGCATTGAGTTATACCCTTTATCCTGAATTGTTTAGCTTAACTACCATGGACGAATACAAAGAATATGTGTATGAGTTATTGGTGAACTTTGCAGATAGTGGTTTTTTAAAACCCGAAGTGTATCAAAACCATGAGTCAACGATTTTAAATGAGGCGCGAATTGCCCTAAAACGCAAAACTGCCGATGAACAGCAAGGGCGAGTCCACAATAATAACTCGCTCACGCAATATGCAATTCTACTTTTACCTTATTATCAAAACCCTACGGTGCGCACCTTTTTTGATAAAGTAATGCGCCTAAAAAGGCAAACGATGAAGATGGATATTTGCATTGAAATGCTAAAACAGGGCATCTCTGTTCCTGATAGTATTTGGGAGGATTTAGCAAAAAATGATATGTATCGTGTTAGGCTATATAGTCGCCTAAAAAAAGCTAAGAAGTTGCAAGTTTTTCCTGCGGCTTATCTGTCCCAAAAGCACATTGCGAAGAGTATTTTTGTCAATGAATTTTCGGATTGGAGTTATAAAAACATTGATACTTTGTGGCAAGTGGAATGTAAAGAATACTATTTTAAAGGGAAAAAAGGGAATCTTTACATTTATAAATATCGCCTAAAAGATGCCCCTGATTGGCATTTAGGAATGACAGGCTTGCAACCTTCAGATACAACACAATGGGAAACGGAAGGTTTTCGCTTGAATGAGGAGAATTATTTATTAGAAGAGGACAAACCTGAGCAAGTGCAAATGGCAAAAATGATAAAAGAAACGAGTTTAAAGGCGCGAAATCGCCGTGTACGTTATCAAGAGGAGGAGGAAGATGAGTAATGAATTGATAAACAATTACTTAAAAATAAATTGGTAATAAAAAGTTCGTACTTCTTGGAAGAGGTTACGAACTTTTTTTAAGTACAATGAACTAGCCCGCAGTAGGGCCATAAGTGCTAGGTAAGGCGATATTTAACAAGCGTAAATAAACCCCTAATTGCGCACGATGATGTACTAAGTGATTAAAACACCATGTTCTTAGCACTTCTTCTTTAGGCTGTGTAAAATAAATGATATCCCCTGCACGCATTGTCCAAGTACCATTTAACAAGGTTTCATCTTGATAGTTGGTTAATACCTCCTCTGCATCTTGGATATTTTTATCAAAATACGCCAACAATTCCTCAGTAGAAGTAGGTACAAAAGGTTTGTAAGGTTCTTTGGCAAAATCTAATTCATCTTGCAAGAGCGTGATTCGCACCCATGAACCCAATTCAGCTACGTGCGTAGCCAACCCTAATAAACTCATGCTTTTTTCGTGTGGTTTCCAATCGCCTTGCGCCAAAGGAACTGCCGCCAAAAGATTACGAGTAGCTTGCGCCTCTCTTTTTAATTCCGCTAAAAAAGTAGAAGTAAATGTCATGATTGTATAAAAATTTTAGCAAATATACTGATTTTTTTTGACAAACATCAAAAGTTTGCATTTATTTTTGTGATAATACCTTACTTAAAAAAAACTGCGCCTAACTTGGCTCTAT
>JBJXHA010000195.1:0-7716 GCA_046160275.1 Bacteroidia bacterium
ACAGCGAAATTCATCACAAACTCAAAGGCAATCAAAATTACAAAATTCAAGTTTTTTTGAGCAATAATATGTTTGACGAGTTCATTCCTAAGGGAACTGTCTATCAGTATAAAATTCGCAATATTCGAAACAATCAATTCCAATTGAGGCAAAAATGGGAATTGGGCGATGAAGATTATCCTAATTTATATAAAATGCCTTGGGAGGTATATAAAAAAGTAGGGCGCAGTTCGGAGGGAAAGGAGTAAGCCCTAAAATTATCACTCCATCATTTTAGAAAAATAATGCGAACAAAATCGCAGAAAAACCCTACCTTTACGTTATGACCTTATAAATATTTGCTCACACTTTGTTTTCAGGCTTAATAGGTATGTAACAATAGGATAAGTAACTCACAATAAATCAAAGAGATAAGTTCTTTTTCTCTATCAACGATTACCTATCACTTTATATATTTTTCCTTTTATCATTATTATTCTCGACAAATGAATCAGGTTTCTACTACTTTATTTTTCTTTCTTGTTCTTTCGCTTTCTCAAGTATTGGCACAAACCGAGTATATTTCGGCAAAGGTAGAAGGCTTAGACCTTTATTATAGCGAAGCGGGCTGCTCGGATTGCCTTGCTTCGCCCGATCCACGCTGGCGTTCTAATATCCTACTTCAAGGCGCGAGTCAAGCTACCTTCTCTTGGAATGTAGAGGTTCAAGAAATGGGTGCTTGTGGTTGGGACGGGCATACAAATCCCTCTTGGGTGCCGCTACAAACAAGTTTACTTGTAAACGCATTTTTGAAGCTAGATTTTGATGGTTGGGAGGCAGAAGGCTTTGGTTGTGGGGCAACTGATGCGGCTTGTGGCGGTTATTCCATTATTTATAATATCTTGCTCAAAGACAGCACTCCTTGTCAATGGCATACCTTTATTGCCAGTCGTACCTGTACAAGTGATGGCATTACAGGCACTTATCAAGTAAAAGGGCGATTTTGGTGGCAATATTCCGCAGTAAAGGGAGGAACAATCGCCACCAACCAAACGATATGCCCTGGAGGCGACCCTGTTTTGCTCACAAGCACAGTCGCAGGCTCTAATTATGGCACCTATCAATGGCAAGACAGTGTAAGCGGTAGTACATGGCAAAATATTTCGGGCGCAACTTCCGCAACTTTCGACCCGCCAGTTCTTACTGCGACTAAAAGTTATCGCCGCAAAACGACAGTAACTTGTGGGGCAGGTTTGGTGGCTTACTCCAATGTGATTACCATTACCGTAACCCCAAATAATGATATTTCGGTTGCCCCCGTATTAGCTTCTGTTTGCTCTGGAACGGGAACAAGTCTAACTGCTACGGTAACAGGCGGCTCAACTTGCACCATTCAATGGCAACGCAGTGCAACAGGAACTGCCCCATGGACAAATATTGGCACAAATAGTACCTCTGCCAATACAGGAGCATTAAGCAGTGCTATGAATTACCGAGCCTATCGCACTTGCACCAATAGTGGCTGTGGAATAGACACCTCTAATATTGTTACGGTTTCTGTTATTCCCAAACCTTCAACCCCAACAGGTAGCAATGTAAGTCGTTGTGGAAATGGCACATTTAATCTAACAGTATCAGCCTGCGCGAGTGGGGCAGGAACGGTAAATTGGTATGATGCAAGTACGGCAGGAAATTTAGTTGGGACAGGAAACCCTTTTACAACGCCCTCGCTTTCAGCTACGACCAATTTTTATGCAGAATGTTTTGCCAATGGTTGTGCGAGTACGCGAAAACTTATTACAGCTACCGTTAATCCTGCGGTTTCGGTGACTGCGGGATTAGATAAACACATTTGCCAAGGTCAAAATATTGGATTACAAGCCATTGGAAGCGGCGGAACAGGAACCATCACTTATTCATGGAATAATGGTGCAGGAACTTCAGCCACCCCAACCGTTTCGCCCACTACTACTTTAACTTATCTCGTTACGGCAAAAGATGCCGTAAATTGTACCGCTACTGATAACGTAACGGTAAATGTATATCCTTCGGGAACAGCAGGTGCAGCTTTTTTAGATGTGAATACGGCTTACAATAATCCTGTTCCCAATAGCGGAACTTATCCCGTCAATAATTATTGCGCAGTCCCCTTGAATGTCATCGCAAGAACAATTCCTTCCTTACAAGGAGGTGGAGGGGTTTTGCTCCCCAATGCAATATGTTCTAGCGGTTTGAGTGTGGAAGACAACCCTATTTTCTTGGTAATTGATATTCCTGTGGGAGGAGATTTAAGTGTGCAAATTCCGCAAGAAGCAACAGGAAGCATTTCTCAAATTGAGGCGGGTTTATATGGCGTTTTACCTAGTTCGGGTCCACTAACCTTGCCGTTAAGTGTCAGTCAAGTGCATTGCGAAGAAAACGCTGATTTGCACAACTCCCTGCTCGGTTTCACGAGCAATATTACCACTGTGGGCAAATATTTGTTAGTATTAGATACGGGCGGCGACAAGGGGAATTTTACGGTGATACTTAGTTTTGCGCCCAATCCTTTGGCTTGTGAGTTATTTGACTTTAAGGGAGAAATTATTGATAATCAAGATATTTTGTCTTGGGTTACCTTAAGCGAAACAAACAGCGATTATTTTGAAGTACAACATCAAAACAAGCAAAATGAGTTTATTCCCTTAGGGAAGGTAGCCGCAAAAGGTACAAGTAACACACTAACTACTTATACTTTTACGCACTCCCACCCACATTTGGGCAAGAATATTTATCGCTTGGCGATTTACGACATAGATGGGAAATTCAATTATTTTCAAAATCTAGTTGAAATATTTCATGACAATCGCCTTGCCATTCAACTCTATCCCAACCCTGCCCAAACAGAAATTACTTTGGCTCGGGCGCAAACGCAAAGCCAAGATGCGCAGATTTTCTTTGCTATTTATAATGAGTTAGGACAAGTATTACAATTAACGCCTTTGGTTTTGCAGAGAAACCAGCCGCAAGTTATTTCATTGGAAAAGCTAAATAGCGGGGTTTACTTTTATCGAATTTTTGGAGAAAATGGCAATCAATTTGGCAAGTTCATCAAGGAATAATGATAAAAAAGAAGCCTCTCACGCAAAATGAGAGGCTTCTTACATCTTTATTTTAAAGGTATTTAATTGTTTATCTTACAATGATTTTTTCTACCATTTGGTAATCGTCTTTATAAACATTTACGAAATAAACACCTAATTTCCAGTCCTTTATATCAATATTCAAATCGCCTCCATTAACATCACCTCTAATTACATCTTTGTAAACCACTGCGCCTTGCATATTTAAAATGGAAATGTAAACATAAGGTGATGACATAGAACTAAAGTCGCAATGCACACGCAAGTTCTCAGAAGCAGGATTGCCACTTGTGATGCTTGCATGAATAGGGTAGCCACTACGACGAGGGCGGAGATGTACTTCATCACTGTATTTGAAAAATCCGTCAGTATTTACTGCACGCACTTTATAAATAAGCTCATCATTTGTAAGGCTAATTGCGTCATAATCTGTAATCAAATAGTCATTTTTACTCTCAACGGGAATCCCTTCCATCACTCGCTCAAAAGAAGCTCCTTTGTCTAAGGAACGCCAAACCTCAAAAGAGAAAGCTGTTTCCATTGGTGCAATCGAGGTCAATTTCCATTGCAACAAACTGTGATTGCCGCGTTCTGTTACTTCTGGGGTAGAAAAAGTAACTTTTAAGGTCGCATCATTCTGCGCCAATACAATGTTTGAAACGATGTGTAAAAGCGCGAAAAGCAGAAACACAATTGCATACTCTGCCAATCTGCGATAATTTTTTTGTCCGACTTTTGCCATGATAGAGGGAGTTATGATATGAGCCGATGAAGAAAATGATGTATCCATTTGGTTAAATATGAAAAGGTGAAGTTTTACAAAAATTTAGTTATTTCTTACAAAGTTACTTTTGTTAAAAAGGGGGAAAGAAAACTTATAAGAAATGTCCTATTACAACTTGAATGTTAGATTCTGTAATAACCTGTTCATATTCATTACCTCCCCACTTTATATCAAAAAATGTACCAATTTATTACAGGCTATTTTTTTACTAAAAAAAAATCCTCATTCAGTTGCCACAAAGTTATGTGTTTTTTTAAAAACTTCAAAATTTATATTAATAATTATTTTGAAGTAATTTATAAAAAATTGATAGTCAGCAACTTGTTTAATATATTTTCATAAATGTACTATTATGAAATATAATAATACAGAACAAAACTACAATATACTCCTAAAAATATTATACTACCTATTTTCAGAAAATACAATAACAGTATAGTTATTTAATAAAAACTACTTAGACTTTACCTGCCTGTTAGAATTACTCAAAAAAACACTTACAGATTGTAATTTTTTTACTACACAAGTGTCTAATTAGAAGAAAAAGACAGCATAAAGTCACTAAAAAAGTGCTTTTTTTATCTAATTACAATTGAACATCTTATAGCCCCATTCTTTTTTGGGCTTGTGAGTGATAAAAAATGGGGCAATTATTACATCACGTCATTCTGTAAAAATAGACAAAACAAACAATGAGCAATGATGCACTCAATATTGGTGACAAAAAAAGTATCTTTGTTTTACGTTTATCCTATGCGCTTGTTCTAATAACACGCTCATCAAAATTTATTCATTAAAATATACATTTGACAGTTTAACACAATTTGCCTATGGCTACGGACACATTTCTAACTTTACAAAATATCACCAAAAAATTCGAGGACTATCATGCGGTTAATGAAGTCAGTCTTTCGATTCCGCGTGGAAAAATCTACGGATTATTGGGACCCAATGGGGCAGGAAAAACGACCTTAATTCGCATGATTACACATATTCTGATACCTGATTCGGGAAATATTGAGTTTGATGGTGAACCGCTTGCCCGCAAACATACACAACGCATGGGTTATATGCCTGAAGAAAGAGGTTTGTATAAAAAAACAAAAGTCATCGAACAAATTGCTTATTTACTGCAACTCAAAGGTTTATCCGAAAAAGACGCAAATCAAACGGGCTTACAATGGCTCGAAAGACTTGGGCTAGGCGACTGGGCAAAGAAACTCACCACGGATTTGTCGAAAGGAATGCAGCAAAAAGTACAATTTATTGCAACGGTGGCACATGAGCCAGATTTGTTAATTCTTGACGAGCCTGTTTCGGGGCTTGACCCCGTAAACGCAAAAGCAATGGAAAAGGAAATTCTACGAATGAAAAACGAAGGGAAAACGATTATTTTTTCAACGCATCGTTTAGAGCAAGTAGAAGAATTATGTGATAATTTAGCATTGATTCATCGTGGGAAAATTTTGATTGAAAATAGTATAACGAATGTACGAAAACAATTTCAAAAAAACCAATATCTCCTTGAATATGAGGGAGATCGCACTGTGTTAGAAAATTTAACGGGCTGCACCGTTCTCCCTGATAAAGCGAACCGCGTAATTTTGCAAATGCAAGAGAATCAAGGAAGTAGAGAAATTTTACGCCAATTAACGGAGCTTCCAATTGATGTTCAAAAATTCGAATTATTCCTTCCAAGATTGAATGATATTTTTATTGAATTGGTAGGCGGTGATATTTCTACCTTTAATAAAAGCGAGGAGTAGGGTAAAATTTTTCTTTTTTCGAAAATGGACATATCAAAAAATTTATATTCAGAGATACGCGGAATCATTGAAACCGCCAAAGAAAGTATTGTAAAGTCAGTGAATTGGTCAATGATTTTTACACATTGGGAGATTGGTCGGCGAATCGTAGAAGAAGAACAAAACGGACAGGAACGTGCAGTTTATGGTAAATACTTGATTTCCAACCTTTCGCTACAATTAACAAAAGAATTTGGAAAAGGGTTTGATGCGCGAGAGTTGCGAAAAATGCGCCAATTTTATCTGACGTTTCCAATTCGGGACGCGCTGCGCCCCGAATTGAGTTGGACACATTATCGTTTGTTATTAAGGGTTGAGGATAATGATGCAAGAGCTTTTTATCTTACAGAAAGCATAGCAGAAGGGTGGACTTCTCGGCAACTAGATCGCCAAATTTCGACCGCTTATTATCAGCGTTTGTTATCAAGCCAAAATAAAAAATTAGTGCGAGCAGAAACGGCTGAATCAAACGACAAACTAAACCCTTCAGATTTTCTTAAAGAACCTTTTGTGCTTGAGTTTTTAAACATTGAAACACCTAATTATCTTGAAAAAGACTTAGAGGACGCAATATTGAGCAATCTACAGGCTTTTATTCTCGAATTAGGAAAAGGCTTTTCTTTTGTTGCTCGCCAACAACGTATTACAACAGAAGCAGGAAAACATTATAAAATCGATTTGGTTTTTTACAATTATTTGCTCAAATGTTTTGTGTTAATTGACTTAAAAATAGGGACACTTAGCCCACAAGATGTTGGGCAGATGGATATGTATGTGCGTTTGTATGAAGACCAAAAAAAACCTTTGGGCGATAATCCGACCTTGGGTATCATACTTTGCTCGGAACGCGATGATACGGTTGTTCAATTTTCGGTACTTAATGGAAATGAACAACTTTTTGCCTCTGAATACCAATTATATTTACCTACAGAGGCGCAACTTAAACGATGGCTATCAAATCAAAGGCTTTTTTTATCTTTAAAATCAGCAGAAGAAAATGCGGAAATTGATAACTCAAAATAACCTATTACATTATGTTTAAAGTAATTTTCAAACGCGAATATTTTAATATTGTCAAAAAGAGAGCTTTTTGGTTAACAACTTTTTTACTTCCTTTAGGCATGGCATTGCTTATGGGCTTGCAAATTGTGGCGCAGTTGTTTGTAGAGAAAGAAAGTTATAAAGTTTGGGTCATAAAAGAGCAAACTTCTACGATTAGCCCTGCATTGGTGGCAACGAAAGACATTGAATATGTATTTACGGAAGAACCTTTGGAGCAATTGAAATTGAAAATTCAAGACAAAAGCAATGAAATTGTTCTCAAATTGCCTGATGCCGATTTGTTGGATAAAAAAGAAATTTCATTCACCTTATATCATGGCAAAGGCAATATTAGCGAACCCATTTTGGAGAAAATTCGCAGGCGCGTAAAAGAAGGCGTACAGAGTTATAAACAAAGCAAAGCAGGCGTAAGCAAAGAGCAGTTGGAAGCGATGAACTTTAATTTAGCCTCAAACACCGTGCAGTTTAGCAAAGACGGCTCTAAAAAATCGAATACTTACCTTGCCATGGGCGTGGCAGGCACGATGAATACGATGATGTATATGCTTTTGGCAATTTATGGCGGCATTTTGATGCAATCGGTGATTGAGGAAAAATCGAACCGCATTGTCGAAATCATTGTTTCTTCTGTTGATCCCTTTCAATTGATGTTGGGCAAAACGGTAGCCGTAGCCATTGCAGGACTTACACAATTTCTGCTGTGGGGCATTTTGTCCATTGGGGCAGTTTTCGTGCTTTCTTTGTTTGCAGGCACGCAGCAGCCGCCAAATTTATCCACGTCAGGCATAGATGAAGTGCAAGCCGAAAACATGGTGATGGAAATGATGATTGCCATTAAAAACTTCAATTGGAGTGTGTTATACTACTTTCCCTTTTATTTCTTGGGCGGATTTTTCTTATACGGTTCGATTTATGCGGGCGCGGCTTCTTTGGTAGATAATCCCCAAGATGCACAACAATTTGT
>JBJXHA010000196.1:0-15906 GCA_046160275.1 Bacteroidia bacterium
GGCGCTTTTTCTGTTAATAAAGTTAAGCCTTTCCATGCACCCATGTTTCCACCTAAACTTTGCCCTACCAAATCTAAGGCAAGATAGGTCGTAACTAATCCTCCTAAAATCAATACAACTACTTGAATTACATCGGTATAGCCAATTACTTTCATGCCACCTAGGGTAATAAAAATGGCAAAAATCGTTAATGCCAAAGCGCAATAAAAGAAAGAAATGCCTGAAATGCTTTCCAAACATAATGCCCCTAAATAGAGAATAGAAGTAAGGTTGACGAAAACATAAACCAAGAGCCAAAATACTGCCATCACCGTACTTACACCTTTACTATAACGCTGCGCAAGAAATTGAGGCATTGTGAATATCTTGTTTTTCAAATAGATAGGTAAAAAGAAAGCCGCCACAATCAATAAAGTTGCTGCTGCCATCCATTCATAACTTGCAATCGCTAACCCCATTGCAAAACCTGAACCCGACATACCAATAAATTGCTCTGCCGAAATGTTAGAGGCAATCAAGGACGCTCCAATTGCCCACCAAGTAAGCGAGCCTTCTGCTAAAAAGTAATCCGCCGAGTTGTTTTTCTCCGATTTTCTGTAAATAGAAAAACCAATGCTTGCAACGGTTACAAAATAGATTAAGAACACAATGTAATCTGCTAAAACCATAGTAATTTATGTAGATTAAGTAATAAGTAGGTGGCAAATATATAGAATTAATGTAAATAATACAATAACTACCCACGAAAGTACAAAAAAATCCGTTCAAGGGGAAAATTACAGAAATTTCACCTTCAAAAAGTCGCCTTGTTATCTTTGTATTTTTGAGAAAAGGCTTACATTTGTCCCAACTTAGGCTGTATGTATGCAAAATCTTACGTAACTTTGTCGCCAATCCGCAATGAGAGAAAACCTCAAAATAGCATATTCTTAATTTTAATTAATATATATATCTGATTTATGAAGAAAAAGTACTTTATCGTCTTGTTCTTTGCTTTATGGGGAGGTCTTTCTTTATACGGGCAAAATTTTTTAGGGCTTCAATCTAGTAATTATGCAGGTACGTATGGGCTTTATACGCAGCCAGCTTCTATTGCCGATAATCGTTTGAGATTTGACATAAATTTAGGAGGGATGAGTACTTCCCTTTATACAAATTATATGGGCATTAATTCTAGTGCATTACGAAGCAAAGTGTTTCAAAATCAACTGAGTCAAGGCTTTGCTTACCCTGACCCTAGAAACTTGTATTTTCCTCGTCATAACAACGGAAATAAAAACTATGCCTATGTAAACAACGATATTTATATGCCTTTATCATTTATGGTAACCCTCTCGCCAAAACACGCGATAGGTTTTACTTGGCGAAACCGTACTTTTGTGAATGCGGATAATATTCCCCAAAACATTGGTGATTTGGCATATTCAGAAAGAAATGATACTGCATATTTGAATAAACCCTTCTCTATCAAGGGAATGAGAATTGTAGCGGCAATGTATAATGAATTTGCAGGTACTTACGGGCGCGTAGTGTATGACAATGGAAAGCATTTTGTGAAAGTGGGTGGAACGGTAAAATTATTACAAGGATTATCCGCAGCCAATTTATATGCCAACAATGGCATGGCAAATGTAGAAAATGATTCTATTATAGATGCAATTGATTGGGACATGGATTACAGTGCTTCTACCAATTTTGATACAAGGGGAGCAAATCAAGGAGCTGTGACACGCGACTTTCTAAAAGGTTCTTTTCCATCGGGTTGGGGTATGGATTTAGGGGCTGTGTATGAGTATCGCCCTAAATATGAATCTTTTAAATATCAAAAAAATGGGGAAACTTTGGTAAGAAGAGATAAAAACAAATATAAATTGCGGGCAGGTTTGTCTATTTTAGACATAGGAAGTGTTACCTATAAAAAATCGGCAAATTCTGGCAATTTTAACGGTACAACTGAAAACCTTTTCATTGACCCAGGTGGTTATGATAATTACAATCAAGTAGTTGACTCCCTGATAATCAAGAACTTCTCTTTTGACTCTACAAGCACAAAAGTTCGTTTTGCCTTACCTACCGCAATTTGTGCGCAAATAGACTATAACATCTGGAAAAATTTGTATGTGAATTTTATGCCTTTCATTGCCATTAAAAATTATAGCAATGCGCGTAGAATTACCACCGTTAGCAACTTTAGCATTACGCCTCGTTGGGAAGGACGTTGGGCGGGAATTTCTGTGCCACTTTCTGTTGATCAAAATAAACAATTGGGCTTAGGTATGACTTTGCGTGCGGGTCCTTTTATTATTGGTACAAATTATGGTGGCTCGGCTTTGTTACAAAAAGATATACGTATGTTTGATGTTCATGCGGCTTTGCGAATTCCAATTCATTACAGAACGAAAGATGACCGCGATGGTGATGGTATCAGAGATAAAAAAGATATTTGTCCAGATGTGCCGGGTATTGCACAATTTAAAGGTTGCCCTGATACTGATGGCGATGGAATTGAAGATGCGAAAGACGTTTGCCCAACTGCTGTGGGTACAGCAGCGATGAACGGTTGCCCCGATACAGATGGCGATGGTTTGCCTGATAATGATGATTCTTGCCCAACAGAAGCAGGAACAGAAGCGATGCATGGCTGCCCTGATACTGATGGCGATGGCATTACCAATAACGAGGACGCTTGTCCTTTAGATGCAGGTCCCGTAGAAATGAAGGGTTGCCCCGATACAGACAAAGATGGTATTCCTAACAATGAAGATGCTTGTCCAAATGATGCAGGTATCAAAGAAATGAACGGTTGCCCTGACGCTGACAGAGATGGAATTACCGATAAACAAGATGATTGCCCAACAGTTGCGGGTACAGCAGAATTTAAAGGTTGCCCAGACACCGATAAAGACGGTATTTCTGATGCAAATGACGCCTGCCCCAAAGAACCTGGTAGTAAACCCTTTAAAGGTTGCCCAGATGTTGATGGCGATGGCATTGTGGATAAAGACGACAAATGTCCAAAAGAGCCAGGTTTGTTAGAAAATAAAGGTTGCCCAGTGGTAGAAAATAACGACACCGATGGTGATGGCATTCCGAATTTAGAGGACATTTGCCCAACCCTTGCAGGTATCAAACAATTTAAAGGTTGCCCCGATACAGACAAAGACAATGTGGAAGATAGATATGACCTTTGCCCAAGCGTGGCGGGTTTACCTCAATTTAAAGGCTGCCCTGATACAGATAAAGATGGGGTAGAGGACAAAATGGACGCTTGCCCTACGGAATTTGGTTTGGCAAGGCTTAATGGATGCCCTGTTCCTGACATTGATAATGACGGCATTAACGATGAAATGGACAAATGCCCACTTACGCCAGGTATTGTTGAATTAGAAGGTTGTCCTAAAATTGAGCAGCCGAAAGAAGTGATGTTGGCTTTCAATAACTTAGAGTTTGAAACTGCAAAAGCTATCATTCTTCCTTCTTCTTTTGGCGATTTAGATACATTGGCTACCTATCTCATCGCACACCCAGAATATCGCCTGCAAATTACAGGACATACAGATAATCAAGGAGATGATGCCAAAAATATGGATCTTTCTATTCGCCGTGCCGAAGCTGTAAAAACCTATTTGGTACAGCGTGGTATTGACGCAACTCGTTTCTTAACCGCAGGTTATGGCGAAATTAAGCCTGTTGCTGATAACGAAACGCCTGAAGGTAGAGCAAAAAATCGTAGGGTAGAGCTAGTTATTATTCCTAATTAACTTGCTGATTCATAAGTTATTAAGCCGTAGCCGTAATATTTTACAGGTTACGGCTTAATTGTTTATAATAGGAAATGTTTTCAAACAAGAAAATTTTCCTAATTTTGCACCGCCGTTTTTAACGTTCTACCAAAAGATAATTTCTAGTGATAAGAAATAGGAACATTTCTTGCTATGTGGAGCAATACCAAGATTATAATCAAATCATCAATATCTATGCAACAAGCTAGTCAAAACAAGATTTTAGTACCTTCCGATTTCTCGGATTTCTTCGCCCAAACATGGGCAACTGCCTTATCTTTCGCAAAGGCATATCATGCCGAAATTGTATTGCTCAATGTGGTCGAACCTCCTAGGATTCGCATTGATTTTGAGGAAGAAGTAGCAGTAAAAGATGCCCGCAAAATGGCAGCAGACTATGTTCAAACCCATAAGTTAGACGAAGAGGTAAGCATTTCAACTTTGGTAAAAGTAGGGAAACCTTACAAAAAAATCATTGAGGCTGCCCTAGAAATTGACCCATTGATGATTGTAATGGGAACAAGCGGCGCAGATGGTTTGGAAGAGTTTTTCATTGGAAGCAATGCCAGCCGTGTGATTCGTTCCGCGCCTTGCCCTGTGGTTACTATTCGTTACGCACAAAAAGATTATGTATTCAATAAGGTCTTATTGCCTTTAGATTTAACCAAAGAAACCACCGAAAAAATTGCCAAAGCTGCGGAGTTAGCCGATAAATTTAAGGCAAGTATTCACCTCGTTTCTGTGCAACCTCCTAATGAAGGGGAAGGAAGAGAGCGTTTAGAAAAACAAATGCAAAATGCGCAAAATTATTTAAAAGCACATGGGGTAGAGCATGTTACTGCCGAAATCATCACTTCTGAAGATGAAATAGGTCCTGCGATTGTGCATTATGCACGCCAAATTGAAGTAGATTTGATTTGCATTATGACCCAACAAGAAAAGCGTTTGAGAGAATATTTCTTAGGCACTCAAGCCGAGCATTTTGTAAATCACTCGCCTTTTCCTGTCTTGAGTATTCGCCCACAAAATTTATATGTAGCCTTGAGAGCTGGCTCTATTTTTGGGTAAAATGTCTTAATTTTCAATGCTTTATATACAAGAACCTTACTGAGTTTGGAAAAACTTGATAAGGTTCTTTCCCTTTTTCTAAATTTTCCTACCTAATTATTGCATTTATTCAAATATTAGTTGCATTTTCGCAAAGAATCTAAAATAGGTAATAGTTGATAGGTAATAGGTGTAATAAGTAAATTCTCACTTTTCACTAATCACTAATCGCTTTTCCCTCCTCACTTTTACTTTTTACTTTTTCATGTCTGAAGCACACATTCCTTTGCTCTCTAAGTTAGCCGTCGATGTTGTATCTACTTTGATGTATTACGATATATTTCATTATCCGCTTACATTAACCGAAATATACCATTGTTCAAAATTAAAAAATATTACCCAAGAAGAAGTTTTACATGCTGTTCAGTGGCTTTGTGAGCAAAAAATGATTTATAAAATAGGAGAGTTCTATTTGTTTACAGACGATGAGAATTACGTGATTCAACGGAAAAAAAATAATGCGCAAGCAGAAAAAGTCATGCCTATTGCCTTTAAAATGGCAAAACTCATTGCTTTTTTCCCCTATACAAGAGCCATTATGATTTCTGGAGGACTATCAAAAAATGTATTTCCCGAAGATGGTGACATTGATTTTTTTATCATTACGAAGCCGCAGCGTTTGTGGCTTTCACGGACTTTGTTGGTCGCTTTTCGTAAATTGTTTTTGTTTAACTCGCATAAATATTTTTGTGTAAATTATTTCATTGATGAGGAAAATATGACCATTGATAATCATAATTTATTCACTGCCACAGAGTTAGCTTACTTATTGCCTGTTTATGGAAAACAACTCTACGAACCTTTTATGCAAAAAAATGAATGGGTGAAGGAATATTTCCCTTATTTCCCATTAAGAGATACCACAAAAGTCCCTGATTTGAAATACAGTTGGTTTAAGCGAATCATCGAAGCGATTTTTAATACGAAACTTGGAGAATATTTAGATGAATGGTGCATGAATTTGACCCTCAAATATCGGCAGAAAAAATTCGGTCATTTTTCTAAACAAGATTTTGAAGTAGCCCTCAAAGCACGAAAATATGTAGCAAAACATCACCCCAATCATTTCCAAAAGCGAGTTTTTGATGCCTTAGCACAACGCAAACAAGCATTCGAAGAAAAATTTCAAGTGAAGTTGGATATTTCCAAAAGTTAAAACCCGCCAATAAAAACACATTTGATTGATTATCAATATTTTATTTCTGTTTACTGATAACTGATAACTGTTTACTGACACTAATGATTCTTTTATGAAAATATTAATGGTTTGTCTCGGCAACATTTGCCGTTCACCGATGGCAGAGGTGATTTTAAAAGAAAAAATAACTGCCGAAAACTTAGACTGGCACATAGAATCTTGTGGTACAGAATCGTTTCATGTAGGGGAAAATGCTGATAGACGAGCCATTGCCGTATGTGGCGAAAACGGTATAGACCTTTCTGAACACATTGCAAAACGTTTTACCCCTGCTTTTTTTGCAGAATACGATATGATTTATGCCTTAGCCACTGATGTTTACCGCGAAATTAGTCATTTTGCCAAAAACAAAGAGGTGGAGATGCAAAATGTAAAACTACTTTTATCCGAAGTATATCCCAATGAAAAATTATCTGTAAAAGACCCTTGGTACGGTACAAAACAGGATTTTGTGGAGGTATTTGAGCAATTGAATTGGGTTTGTGAGGAGATTGTGGAGAAGTATAAGGCGGGGGATTAAGTTTTTATTCTTTTCCCCAAATCCATATTTTATTTTCCCAATTTACATACAATTTTGGGTAAAACTCACGCAATAAAGGGCTTCTATGTGTGCTGTCTGTAAGGGCAAGGTAATTCATTTGATTATACTTTTGGTAGTCTGTCAACAATTCGGGCGTAATTCTGTTGCCAAAGTTAAGGTAGGTATAACCTTTGCGCCGCAGTGCTAACAGCAAGGTATTCGGCGACATATCTTCGGGGCAAAAAATATGTGCATCTAAGGGGATTCCTTGTTTCAGAAGCAAGGATTGAGGAATTTCAAAAAGGGATTTACCATTTTTGAGGTAACTATGATGTTGGTCGGCAAAACGATCGCGTGCTATCATTTCTTTTCGAACTTGATAAATTCCTATAAAACAAAGGAAAAAGAGCAAGCGTTTAAACCATTTTTCGAAAATTTTTATACTTAGAACACCATAAGAAAAGCCAACTAGCAAAACCAATAGCGGAAAAGTCATCATACAAGTTGCATAATAATCATGTTCCCGAAACATTCGAAATAATAAAATAAAAATAGCAAAGCAAGCCCCCAAATGCAAGAAAATCGCCATGAGGAGAAAAGGGGGAATGGTTTTTCGTTGCTTCACAATTTCGATTAGGGCAACTAAACACAACAAATATAAACCCATACTCCCGTAACTATGCGCAAGCTGCCTTCTAATTCCCAGCAAAATATCCTTTTGTTCGGCAAAAGAGTAACGCCAAATCGGTCGTATATCCGCGAAGAAATAATTGGAATGATGGGCTTCATTATAATGCGAAATCCAAAGACGAAAAAGGAAAATAATACCCACTAACACCATAAAATGAGTAAATACAAGCCATTTTTGTTGTCGCCAAAAGTCGGATTTAGGCAATTCTATTTTTGCGAATAAAAAGAGAATAAACAAGCCTAAGAAACAAAGCGGCACGAGCAAAAACGTCATTTTTAGCAAAACCGAAAGCGTTGCAAAGACGGTTGCCGCATACATTCCGTAGCTTTTTTCGCTCAAATAGGCTTGATATAAACAAGCACAAGCCACCAAAATCATGGCTAAAGCGGGCGTGTCGGGTAAATAATTGGGGGCGTAATACATCAAAAAAGGAGAAAGAAAAAGCGAACTACTGATGACTACCGTTTTCCATTTATCCTTTGTAAACTGCCACGTGAGCCAAGTAAAAGCAAAAGCACCTATCCAAAAAAAGGCAAGATGCACCCATCTTAATACCCAGACATCTCCCCCCAAAAAACGCATAAAATTACCTGCTAACCAATACGTTAACGGAAATTCTCCTGCCGCATGGATATCGCCATTTTGTTGCAAATTTTGAATAGCGGGCGAAAAAAAACTTTCCCCTTGCGCATAATTCCAAGCCAATGCCGCCCCATCAGCCTGCCGCCATTGATGCACAGAATAAGGAAATGAAAAAAGCCACTTATCCCACTGATATACCTTCGCAAAAAAAGTAAATCCTAGGGTAAATAGAAAAAATAGCCACCAAAAGGTTCTTTTTGAATACATGGTTTTAGGGAAAATGCTTTTGCCTCTGCAACGTAAATGCTGCAAGTTAGGAAAAAAACTTAGAAAAATTAAAGGTAGTCCTACCAATGTAATGCTGAGTAAAACCTGTAGCGGCTGCCTTAGCTGCCGTATCAGCGCAAAAACGAAGTTTTTGCCAATGGTGGGCAGCTGAAGCAGCCCGTACAACCTTACATTTTTGCCACTACCAAATTAAAAAAGCCTAACACCTCAAAAAATGATTTTTAAGGGTTCTTTTCACTAAGCATAAAAAAAATCCAGGCAAATAGTTACCTTTTCTTTTGAGCTTGCATCAACATACATCAAAGGTGCTGAAAACCTTTGTGTTTCACCCATTATTCAAATCACTCAAAATGAAAACAGTAGCAATTTTTTCCCATCTTTCTGCCCTTGCGGTAGCTTTTACTTTTGGTATGTTTTTGACAGCTTGTGACCCTACGGGGATAACGCAGGTGGAGGAATCTATTAGTGAATTGAAATCGAAGGATTTTACGAAATTTATTGGAAAAGAGGTAACCGTGAAGGGTTATCTTGTGGCTAATGCCGAAGGTGGCGCAGAGTTGGTGTCGGATTTAAGTATCTTGGAGCGTAATAACCTTTGGGACGAATCGAATTATATTAGAATGGAAAATGAAAGTGTTCGCGGTCTTTTCGGGCAAGATTTGGAAAAATATGTAGGGACACAAGTGGAGGCAAAAGCGATTGTGCAAGAAACAGCTGACGGCGCTATTAGCAAGGCTACAGATTTGTTTGGGGCTTCTTATGTTGTGGAATTGAAGCTCAGAGAATTGCCCAAAATTATCAAAGAACGCCCAATCGGTTGGACTATCCCTATTGCGCATAACATTTGCGACCTACACCCTGCTATTTGCCAAATTGTGGCACAAGGTTTTACCAATCATTATGCTTTGTTGTTTAGTGGAGGTGCAAACAGTGCAAATGCGCATATTCGTTATTGGAATGATTTGAAATATATGTACCAAACCTTGAAAAAACAAGGCTATACCGATGAACGCATTGTGGTCGTGTATAAAAATGGGATAGGGGAGGATTCAGGAATGCCTGTGGATTATGCGGCTTCTATTAGTGGTTTGGAAAATGCTTTTGCTTATTTGAACGATAAAACTGATGGCAATGACCAACTCTTTTTCTTTGCAACCAATCATGGCGGCGGTTTTCATACAGCCGAAGTTGCAAATAAAGGTGGCTTAGCCGATGACAATGCCGATGAAATAGACACGAGAAGCATAGATGAAACGGTGTATTATTACAATGAAAATGTTTCGATTCGTGATGATTATTTTACGGCAAAAATTGCAGAATTGAATGTAGGGAAATTTATTGCGGTGCTTGAGCCTTGTTTTAGTGGTGGATTTTTGAGAGATTTAAGGGGAAAAGATAGAGTAATTATTTCTGCTGCTAGTGAATTTGAATATTCTTGGGCGCGTGCAGGTTTGATGTATGATGAATTTTCTTATCATTTTACTGCTGCTTTAAATGGTGTTACGCCTGAAGGAGGAAGTGTAAATGCAGATACAAATGGCGATGGTTGGGTAAATATGTTGGAGGCATATAAATACGCAAAAACCCACGATGCAGCGCCTGAAAGCCCTAAATATGAGGACAATGGCGATGGAAATGGTACGGACAATCCTGTATTAGGCGTTACAAGTGATGGAGATTTGGGGGCAACGCTGGGATTGTAGGTAGGGGATAGTTGCAAGGGGATAAATTTTTTGTCATAAAAAAGTTCGGAACTTTTTGAAAAGTTCCGAACTTTTTCCCTTTCCCCTTATACCTTATCCATTATCACCTGCTCAGGTTGCGTATGTTTTTTGATTTTACCTAATAACTCATTGGGATTGAAAGGTTTAGTTACAAAATCAGTCATGCCAATATCAAAAGCACGGTCTCGCATTTCAAGCATTGCGGAGGCTGTAAGGGCAATAATAGGCACTTTTTGATTAAAAGAACGAATCAATTCCGTAGCGTCATAACCATCCATATTTGGCATTTGAATATCCATTAAAACTACATCGAACTGCTTCTTCCTTGCCTGTTCTACAGCCTCCAAACCGTCAGCTACGACCTCAAAACTTGCTTCCCATTTTTTTAAGAACTGGCTGATAATGAGTTGATTAATTTCATTATCCTCAGCAACTAAGATGTGAATCCCTTTCAGGTTATCGAGTTTATTTGCTTTATTTTCGACGCTAGGGAGTTGCATTTGCTTTGGTTCGCGCACTTTTTTGAGGCTAAGGGTAAAATAAAAATGAGAACCCTGCCCTTCTTCGCTTTCTAATTCAATGTTGCTGTTCATCATTTCTACCAATTTCAAAGAAATTGCCAAGCCTAAGCCTGTACCTCCAAAACGCCGTGCAATATCTCCTGATGCTTGGGTAAACTGCTCAAAAATAGCCTTTTGCTTGTTTTTGGCAATGCCAATACCCGTATCTTTTACCGAAAAATAAATGTCCGTAGTGTCTAGGCTTTCGCTGTGAACTGAAACTTCCATCAAAACATGACCATTTTTTGTGAATTTAATGGCGTTTGACGTTAAATTATGTAAAATTTGGCTAATGCGTGTAACATCACCTTTCAATATTTTTGGTAAATCACTATCCAACAACAAGCGCAATTTTGTTCCATTGTCCTCCGCCTTCATTTGATTGGCACTTTTGATGTTTTCCATCATCAAATGTAAGTCAAATTCTGTTTCTTCTAGTTCAATTCTACCTGACTCAATTTTGCTATAATCTAAGATGTCATTGATAAGCGAAAGTAAATGGTCGGCAGAAAATTGCAAGATTTTCACATTTTGCATTTGTGCCTTCGTTAAGCTTTCTTTTGACAAAAGGTTAGCAATTCCTACTACGCCATTAAGCGGAGTACGGATTTCATGGCTCATCATCGAAAGAAACTCCGCCTTGCTCCGGGCGATATTTAATGCCACATTTTTATCTGCAATCGCTTCTTTTTTAGCATCAATTTGCGCTTTTAAGTATTCTGCAATAATAAGCAAGTTATCCTCTTCCCAATTTTCGTGCAAATTGGCATGATTATCTAAAGAAAGCAAGGCTTCTTTCAGCTTTTGAATAGACTGCTTTCGTTGGTCAATTTCGCTTCTAAGTTGCTCATTTACTTTTATGTACTCTTTCTCACTAATCGAAAAAGCATGATCCATTAATGCTCTATCTTTTTCAAAGCCAAGATAAGACTCATTAACCATTTCCAAGAACTTTTGGATATGTGGTTGCTGAATTTCTTCTGTTGAAAGGCATCGTTTGACTTGACGCGCTAAAAGTTTATGATAAACAATTTGCTCAGGTGGAAAGGATATAAGCGTTTTATATTCGCTTAGGTCCCCATGCTCAATTTTAGAAATCATATAGGTTTAGGTTATAAGAACTATAAATATTTGTTTGTGAATTGTTTATAATTCAGCAAAGGTGGTGATAGTCATGGTTTGATTGTGCAAATCGCAAAAAGAATTTCCCAAGGTGGTAGCAAACTCTCCGTTAGAGTAAAAACCTGATAAAACCGTTTTACCACTCATTCCATCTCTTGCTGCTTCTAATTCTTCTTCTACACGACTAGCAAGCACTACTCTTCGCCCAATACAGCTCACAAGTAAGGCAAAATCAGGATCTTTTTTGCCTTCAAAGGGTTTCATTGCTTGCTGCGAGGCAAGTTGCGAGCCATCTATTACATTGTCAAAATTGGTTTTCATAAACCGAACTTTGGAATGAACGGGAATATCTCCTGCAAAGATCATTGAGCCATCTTTTTCATTCACATTAATAATCGTTCTTACTACGGTATTCGTAGAATCTTCATATAATTTTACAGATAAAGGAAAAAGAAAGGAGGCTTGCGGTAAATTTTTGGCATACTCTCCCAAATATTCTTTATACAAATCTAAGGCGCGAACTCCATCAACTTCATACAAAATATTGCCTTCGGAGTGTGTTACTTCCCTTTCCAAGCCAAATCCGTCCCAACCACCCATACAGCCGTAGCCCATCACCAAATCTTCGCCATAAAAACCTACTAAAATTAGATTTCCCTCGCTTGGAATTTGGTTTAACCCTAATAGGGTCTTTTCAAAATCAGGGAAATTACTTGCAAGCCCACCCGAAATAGGCGTTTGTCCGCCAAATTCTTCGTTTAAACCACGAACTAACTCGCTACCATTCACCAAGCCGCCATCAGAAATCATAAAAACACCTTTTAGCTTTTCTTTAGGAAGTTGTTTGGCTACATCTACCCCTGCTTCAAAACTATTTTGATAGGATTGAATATTGGTTTGAAATACAGATATTTGAGTCTTTTCAAATTCTAGTGCGTTAGCAATTAGCTGATTATCCGTCATGTTTTCTTGGAAAATGCTGCCTGCCGAAGACGAAATTACCAAATTTGCATCAGGAAATTTAGCACGTAATGAGTCATAAATTACAGGATTGGCAATCACATCTCTTGCGCCAAAAACAAATACTAACTGTGGATGAACGTTCGTTTGTTCAAAATGGGAGGGCAGCAAATTCCATACCCCCTCGTGAAATTGATATGAATGTACCTTCATAAATTTGTTGATAATAATAAAATAGTAGCGAGTGAAAGTGAATAGCAGGTCAGAGACACTTAACTTTTAGTCGAAAATAACAAACTACCCTATATGGTTGGGCAATTGTACTCACAAAGGTAAGGAATGCCTAAACACCAAAAAAAGCACGGACTATCAAAATATTACATCTGTAAGTTTTGAGGCGAAAAGTAAGAGTTTATAAATGGTTACTGCTACTACCATTTTCCCTTATTTCCACCTATTCTTTGGGTCTAAGCCTTATTTTTACCGTATCTGTTTGCTCGTAAATAGAGCGTTCAGTTAGGGCAAACAAAGAAGAAATATGCTTGTTAAGCCTGTTTGAGAGGTAAATAGCCACAGTTTTTGTCAATAAACGTGAGTGAATTTAGCTTGTTAATTGTGTGTGTTTTGAATGGCAAAATAACTTAGTTTTAAATAGATTGTTGCAGGATAATAAGCTGTTAAATGGAAAATTGTAACAAATTGAAGGTTTTTTGGGTAAATTAGGTTGTTTCATTATAACCATAAAATACAAAAAAATCCTGATTTGGAAAAAGATTTGTACTTTTTTACCCTTTTTTATGTGGATGGGTTTTACACAGTTGAGCGTATTGAAGGAAAATTTCACCTCTTAGGGCTAAATTTGAAGAAGAATGAGGTATCAAAAATGTGCTTTTTTTTACGATAAAAATCAATTTTATAGTGATAAAAAGAGGATTTGTATTAGCCAAAGAAAGGAGTTTTACACACAAATTTTCAAATTTATATTTGAAAATTTGTTGCATCGTTTTTTTTCTATTCGACCGTTTAATTTTAAAAATTTTATTATATTTCCTTGGTAGTTAATTGTTTATAGGCTAGAAAAAATAAATTGATTAATTAAGTAGATTTTTTAATCCTGAAATACTGTGATTTCGTAAATTAAGTTCAGATAAATCAAAAAAACTCACTGTCATTTCTGTGTTTTTTATCAAAGGAAATAATTTTGCTTGCGCTTTTTCTAAATCTGCGGCTGCTACTTTCTCTATTCTTATCACATCATCACTATATAAGTACACCCCATTTTCGTAATGACTTTTGATGACTTTGTATTGATTTTCTGCAATTTGGGTAAAAAAAGCCTGATTCCTTTCATTGAGCGAAAAACCCGTAAGCAAGTTGACTAACTTTCCGTATCGTGTTACGACTCCCCACGAAAAAATAGGCAGCGCAACATCTAAGGCAAGGGGATAAGTATCAAAGTTTTGCAAATATTTTTCCGCTTCTTTCCAATCCAAAATAGAATTTTGGGTGGTATTGTTGCGCACATCTGCCACATTATAAAACATCAACATTCCTCTATCTACGGGAGGCACACCTGTTTTTTTGAAATATTTGACTTGATGCAGCCGAATTGTTGCCGAAATCTGAGGTAAGGCAGGAGAAATCTGCTTTACTTTTTTGAGCAGTTCAAAATATTTTGCCCCTGTTTTTTCCGACCAATCGCAATCCAGTTGAATTTCCTCAATTTTCAACTGATATTTTTCTGCAATACCCGCAATTTTTCCTCGAATTTTTTCTGCCAAATCCCCAACTAAAGAATCAGAACATGCTGCAATGCAACGGTTTGTGATAAAAACGCTTGGGATGATTTTTTGATTTCTAAGGCTTTCCAATTCACCATAGATTGTAGCCAATGCCACCGTTTTCTGCTCCGCTTCGTCCCAATCCACATCAAAAAAATGTACATACATTTTCTGTACTTTCAATTCTATAAGTGCTTGTTTTTCCATCTCTGACAACGAAACCTTATGCTGCCAATGATAAAAAGCAGGCGTGATTACTTTGGTCTTTGGAGATTGGCAGGCTATTAAGCTAAGTATCAAGCCTATTAACACTGTAATTTGTTCGAATTTCATTTTTTATTTACTAGATATGGGGTAATTTTTCAAATAACTTTCAAATTTAGGAGAATGTTTTTAATACTTCGCTTTTCAATGAAGAATTTAGTTAAGATTTCTATACAATGATTTCAAATAAATCGCTTACTTTTGTTGCTCAAAATTACCTATTCTTTTATATGAAATACAATCCATTACCAAAGGAGCTATTTAGCCAAAATAGAGCCGAATTTATGGCGCAAATGAAGCCAAATACGATTGCGGTTTTTCATTCTAATGAGCAACTGTCTGATAATGCGGACGGTATGTATCGTTTTACGCAGGATTCGAATATGTATTATTTATCGGGAATTGACCAAGAGGAGGTGTATTTGGTGCTGTTTCCTGATGCGCCTAATCCCGATTGGCGAGAGATGTTGTTTATTAAAGAAACCAATGAAACCATTCAAATTTGGGAAGGTTGGAAATATTCGAAAGCGGAAGCAAGAGCGGCTTCTGGGGTGAAAACAATTTTCTTTTACCAAGATTTTGAAAATGTGGTTCGTAGAATGGCTTCGCATTTTGACGGGGCATATTTGGCAGTAAATGAGCATGAACGTAATGCGTTGGTATCTCATACTGCTGCGCATCGCATTGCCGAGAAATTTAGAAATGAATTTCCTGCGCATCAAATTTATCGTGCTGCCCCTATTTTGGAAGCCTTGCGCAGCGTGAAAAAGCCTGCCGAAGTTGCACAAATGCAAGTTGCGATGGACATTACCGAAAAGGCATTTCGCAGAGTGTTAGCTTTTGTAAAACCGGGGGTAAACGAGTGCGAAATAGAAGCCGAAATTCAACATGAGTTTTTGAAAAATCGCGCAACAGGTCCCGCTTATGGTTCAATTATCGCTACGGGAAGAAACGCTTGCGTATTGCATTATGTTCAAAATGAATGTGAATGTAAAGATGGCGATTTGTTGTTGATGGATTTTGGAGCTGAATATGGCAATTACTCTGCCGATTTGACGCGCACAATTCCCGTAAATGGTAAATTTAGTGAAAGACAAAAAGCGGTATATAATGCTTGTTTGCGGGTGTTCAAAGGGGCAAGAAATATGCTAAGAGTCGGGACTTTGTTGGAGGAATATCACAAAGAAGTGGGCAAAATGATGGAAAAAGAATTGTTAGACTTAGGCTTGATTACTGCCGAGCAAGTGGCAACTCAAAACCCCGATTGGCCCGCATATAAAAAATATTTTATGCATGGTACTTCGCATTTCTTAGGCTTAGATACGCA
>JBJXHA010000197.1:0-4343 GCA_046160275.1 Bacteroidia bacterium
CTTGCTTTATTAAAATAAGTTATTAAAATAAGGGTAGTCCTACAAATGTAATGCTGAGTAAAACCTGTAGCGGCTGCTTTAGCTGCCGTATCAGCGCAAAAACTTCGTTTTTGCCAATGGTGGGCAGCTGAAGCAGCCCGTACAACCTTACATTTTTGCCACTACCAAAATAAGATTCAAAATTAGATAGTGCCAAAAATTAAATATGCTCTGCCAAACGAATTCCTGTAAATTGCCAACGTAAATTTGTTTGAAAAAAGTTACGATAGGTATTGCGGATATGATTTTGGGGCGTAGCGCAAGAACCACCACGCAACACCATTTGATTTACCATAAATTTACCATTGTACTCGCCGATTGCGCCTGCGGCTTTTGCAAAATAAGGATAAGGCAAGTAACTGCTATTCGTCCATTCCCACACATCTCCTAAAAATTGGGGATAATTACCTCTTCTTCCTTTTGGCGCGTATTTTTCAGATTCAAGGAAAGTGCCTTCTGCCTTTAGGTTATACATTTTGCAAGCGATTTCCCATTCAAATTCCGTGAGCAAACGTTTCCCTCGCCAGCGAGCATAAGCCTCTGCTTCATAAAAACTGATATGCGTAATAGGCGCGTATAAGTCTATTTTTTGCAAACCATGCAAAGTAAAATGATACCATTCATTTTCGATAAAATGCCAATACATAGGCGCGTCAATTTGGTTATTTTTCACCCAGTCCCAGCCTTCGGCAAGCCATAAATTTACGTCTTGGTAGCCGCCTGCTGTCATAAACTCCAAATATTCCTTATTCGTAATTAACCTATCTTGGCAACGAAAAGCATGTAAAAAGACATTATGAACGCCTTTTTCATTGTCAAAATGAAATTCATTTCCTTCATAACCTAAGGTATAAACGCCTTCTTCTACTTCCAAATAATTTTCAGTTAAATTAACTTCAGGAGAAAAAACAAAAGGCGTATTCATCAGCGCAGGAAACAAAGGATTTCCGCCCAAAATGTACTTCAAATCTGTTACCAATAACTCTTGGTGTTGTTGTTCGTGATTAAAACCTAACCAACAAATTTCTTCTATTTCTTTGGTAATAAGTGTATTCTCAAAGAAAAGTTCCATTTTTTCATCTACATATTTGCGATATGCAAATACTTCCGCCACCGTTGGGCGCGTCATATTTCCCCGATTTGGGCGCATTACTCTTTTGCCCACATTTTCATAATAGCTATTAAATAAAAAGCTAAAATCGGGGTGAAATTCCTGATAATCAGCTAAATATGGCTTTAACAGGAAAGTTTCAAAAAACCAAGTAGTGTGCGCCAAATGCCATTTTGGGGGGCTAACATCTATAATGGGCTGCACCACATAATCTTCAATTTGCAAAGGAGCGCAAATTCTTTCGGTCATTTTGCGCACTTCTTTGAAATGATATGCCAAACGAGGTAAACTTTTAATTTGCATAATAATGATTTGTATAGGAAGGATGTATTTTTGTGATGGCAAACAAAGAGATAACATCGCAAATATAAAGTAAAATTCAAGTTTCTACCAAAAAAAACGTGGGACAAATGTGGGACAAATAAAAAAAACTGATTTCCACATAAAATTCTACTATGATTCCACTATCAATCCTTTTACCTTTGTTGCTTTATCATATCATTTATTTTATGAAACATATACTACTCTTTATCAGTATGTTAGCCGTTTCAATGCCTACTGTTTTTGCTCAAAAAGACAAAGACAAAAAGGCGAATACGGAGAAAAAAGAAGAAAAAAAGGAGGACAAATGGGACATTGCTAAACCTTTTGGTCCAAGTAAAGAAGTGAGCTTTACGGTAAGAGAAGGAACTTGGATGAACCTTGACGTAAGCCCCGATGGCAAAGAAGTTGTCTTTGATTTATTGGGGGATATTTACCTCATGCCGATTGAGGGAGGGGAAGCGAAGTGTATTGCGCAAGGGGCAGCTTATGAAGTGCAACCGCGTTTTAGCCCCGATGGGAAGAAAATTGCGTTTACTAGCGACAGAGCAGGAGGCGATAACATTTGGTACATGGACAAAGATGGCAAAAATCCAAAACAAGTTACCAAAGAGGCGTTTCGCTTACTTAATAATCCTGTTTGGACAAAAGATGGACAGTACCTCATTGCAAGAAAGCACTTTACCAATACACGCTCTTTGGGTGCGGGCGAAATGTGGATGTATCATCACACGGGCGGTGAGGGAATACAACTTACCAAACGCAAAAATGACCAAATGGACGCAGGTGAGCCTTGCCTTTCGCCTGATAATCAATACCTTTATTTTAGCGAGGACATGAGTGGAGGTGGCTTTTTCCAATATAATAAAGATGTCAATGGACAAATTTACGCGATTCGCCGCTACAATATGCAAACAGGCGAATTAGATTATTTGACAGGCGGAAGCGGTGGAGCTTGTCGTCCGCAAGTGTCGCCTGATGGCAAAAAGTTGGCATTTGTGAAAAGGGTGCGTTTTCAATCCGTTTTGTATATTCATGATTTGGAAACAGGCGAAGAATATCCTGTTTTTGATAAGCTTTCACGCGACCAACAAGAAACTTGGGCTATTTTTGGGGTGTATCCTAATTTTAACTGGCTACCTGATAGCAAAGAGGTGATGATTTATGCGCAAGGACGCTTTTATCGCGTAAATACCGAAAATTTTGTTTCTACTGCGGTTACTTTTACGGCAAATGTGAAGCAAACAATTGTAGAGGCAATTAATGTGAAACAAGAAGCATATAGTGAGGAATTTTCTGCCAAAATGATTCGTCATGCTACTACCTCACCCGATGGTAAATACTTGGCTTTCAATGCGGCAGGACATATTTATCTAAAAGAATTGCCGAATGGAAAACCTAACCGCCTAACGAATGATGCTACACATTTTGAGTTCGAGCCTGCTTTTAGCAGCGATGGTTCAAAAATCGTTTACACTACTTGGTCTGATATGGAAAAAGGCGCAATTTGTGTGATAAACGTGGCAAATTTGGGGCAAGCTGGAACGCCTCTAACAAAGGACAAAGGTTTTTATTTTAGCCCTTCTTTTGGTGATAATGACACTAAAATTGCCTACACAAAAGGCGGAGGAAACAATATGTTGGGTTATTCTCATGCCAAAAATACAGGAATTTATGTGATGAACAGCGATGGTTCTAAGCCTAAATTGATGATAAAAGATGCAGGAAGCCCCATTTTATCCAAAGATGGCACAAAAATCTATTTCCTTGATGACCCAGGCATGAACAAGTCCTTCAAAATGATGAACTTGGAAACTAGAGAAATCAAAACCTTACTTACTTCAAAATATGCGACACAATTCAGCATTAGTCCTGATGAAAATTGGGTGGCTTTTACCGATTTGTATCAATGTTATGTGGCTGCTTTTCCGCACAATGGAAAGGAAATTGATGTGAGTGGAAACATGGGTAGCGTGCCTGTGAAAAAAGTAACGCGAGATGCGGGAACTTGCTTGCATTGGTCAGGCGATAGTAAAAGTTTGAATTGGGTATTAGGTCCTAAATATTTTAGTCGCAAAATCAGCGATTCTTTTACTTTTGTTGATGCAAAAGATTCTCTTCCACCGATTGATACGGCTGGGGTGGACATTGGTTTGAAATTCAAATCGGATAAACCTGAAGGGAAAGTAGCTTTTACCAATGCACGCATCATTACGATGGAAAAAGATAAAGTCATTGAAAACGGCTATATCGTGGTAGAAGGCAATAAAATTATTCAAGTAGGAGAAGGTGCGGTAAAAATTCAACCTAAAGAAGGGGAGAAATTTACAGAAGTTGATTGCCAAGGAAAAACCATTATTCCAGGTTTTGTTGATGTTCATGCGCACTTGGGGGCAAGTTATAATGGCATTTCTCCCCAACAACAATGGGGCTATGTGGCAAACCTTGCTTATGGAGTAACGACTACACACGACCCTTCAAATAGTACCGAAATGGTGTTTAGTCAGCATGAAATGGTGGAAAATGGCGAAATGATTGGACCGCGCATTTTTTCAACAGGAACGATTTTGTACGGTGCAGATGGCGATTTTAAGGCGGTGGTTAATTCTTTGGAAGATGCAAGAACGCATTTACGCAGAATGAAGGCGGTTGGGGCATTTTCGGTAAAAAGTTACAATCAGCCGCGCCGCGACCAAAGACAACAGGTTTTGCAAGCTGCCCGCGAATTAAATATGCACGTTTATCCTGAAGGAGGCTCTACTTTTTTCCATAATATGACGCAAGTAATTGATGGTCATACAGGTATCGAACATTCGATTCCGATTCCGCAAGTGTATGAAGATGTGGTGAAATTGTGGGGAAATACCAAAGT
>JBJXHA010000198.1:0-7472 GCA_046160275.1 Bacteroidia bacterium
CCTTTGGTATTGGGGCAACCTATGTACTTGACCATTAATAATGTGGCGGATTTGGCAGGGAATGTTATGACAGTAGCACAAACTTTTCAAGTAGGTTTAGGGGGAATTGGCGGAAATCTCATCATCACAGAAATCATGTATAACGATGCGGGTGCAGGTAATGACCAATTAGAATTTATTGAAATCTATAACGATGAAAACATCCCTCGCAATTTGATGGGCTATTCTTTTGTGGGAGTAAATTATGTTTTTCCTGATACCATTCTCGCGCCTTATAATACTATCATTGTCGCGGTCAATGACAGTGTATTCAATGCCACCTTTTCAGCGCCTGCTTTGGAATGGACTTCGGGTTCTTTGGCAAATACAGGCGAAACTATCAAATTATTAGATGCTTTAAATAATACAATAGATTCCGTTACATATGACTATCAAAGCCCTTGGTCGCCCCTTGCAAGTGGTTTAGGACATTCGCTCATGCTTTGCGATTTAGCTACTGATAATAGTTTGGCAAGTGCTTGGAATCCTTCTGCAGCCTATCAAGGCGTTTATGCAGGCGCAGATTTATACAGTTCTCCTTATGCTTTGGAGGCTTGCCCGCTTGGAGATACGCTCCCACCTAATTTTGTACAAGCAGTATTTATTAATCCAACAAAATTGGCACTCCTTTTTGATGAACCCTTAGATGCAAGCGGTATCAATTCAGGGAATTACAACATTACGCCTGCTTTGAATATTAGCAATGTAAGCTTTGGTTTTACGCCTGATTCTGTTATTTTTGACTTACAAACTGCAGCCAATCCTTGCCTAAATTATGATGTGAGTGCGGGTAATATTTCGGATTTGGCAGGAAATGTAATGCCTTTACCTCAAACGCAAACAGCCGTTTATTGCCCCGATGAAGGTAAAATTGTGATTACTGAAATTATGTATAATAATCCAGGCACAGATCACTTAGAGTTTATCGAGATTTATAATGCAGATGTAAAACCCATTAATATGAAAGATTTTTCTTTTAATTCGGGAATCACTTACGCTTTCCCAGATACAACCATGTACCCTGGTGAATATTGGCTAATTGCTGCAAAACCTGATAGCATCATGCAATATATGAATGCTATTAGCTTCCAATTCACAGGGAGTTTGCTTAACACAGGTGAATTGCTTCAACTTGTAAATAGTTTGGGGCTTGTGATTGATTCGGTACGATATAAAAACACTGCACCTTGGAATAACGATGCAAATGGTACAGGTCCTTCTTTGGTTTTGTGTAATGCTACTTTAGACAATGGTGTAGCGGCAAATTGGTCAGTGGCTACGGAATATGCAGGCATTTACACCGATACTTTGTACGCTAGCCCTAAAGCTGCTTGTAGTGGTGCACCGCTTACCTATATTCCCCTCAATGATACCACGATTTGTGCAAGTGCTGGCATCTTAGATGCAGGAAATAGCGGCGGCAATTTCTTGTGGTCGACAGGAGAAACTACGCAAAGTATTACCGTTACCGCTAATGGAACGTATTGGGTAGCTGTAAACAATGGGGTAAATTTTGATACGGATACTGTTACTGTAGCTTTTGCCCCAACCTTTACCCCTAATATTAATATTCCTGATTCTGCTTGCTTGGGGCAACCCGAACCGTTTGCAGATGTAACAAGCGGTGCTACAAGTTGGTCATGGAATTTCGGCGATGGCACAACTGACTCAACCGTAGTCGCTATGCATATTTATACTGCACTTGGAGCATACCCAGTTAGCTTAACTGTTTCAAATGGGACTTGTTCTGCCCAAGTAATTCAAACGATTTATGTAAAGGATTGTGGTATTGGCATAGAAAATGAAACTTCTTTTGCAAAGCTTGCACAAATTCTCCCTAATCCATTTACCGATGAATTGAGAATAGATTTACTTCGCAATACGCCTCAAAATATTGCGCTTTGCCTTACGGATATTACAGGTAAATTAATCTATAAAACGCAGTTAAACGAGAGCCTTTCCATTGATACGAAATCCTTTGCTAAGGGAATGTATTTTGTTACTTTATCGCAAGGAAGCACACAACAAACTTGGAAAATAGTGAAGGAATAGGAAAATTTATTTGCAATAAGTACTTGGTAAAGGTTAGTTTATGTTAATATTTTTTTTCAAAATATTGATAATGAATTAGTTGACGTAAATTTCCTTTATCAATTATTAATTATCCATTACTTTTGTCGATTTAGCTAAAAACATTGTATCTTTGCAAAAAAGAAGGTAATCGCCAATCTCGTTTAAGATGGGCTATGTAACATTATCGATCTTTATTTACGAGTTATTTGGTGATAAAGGGTTATAGTTGACTAAATATTTAAAGATTTGACAATCAAGTAATTAAATAAGTTTTCAACTATAAACTATCACCTCCTTAATAATATCTTATTTTACATGAAAAGGAAAATACGGAAATAAAAAGTTAATCGTTTATCATTAAGAAAATATAAGATAAGCCAAACTTCTTTTTTCGCTTTTCCTTTTTCCTTATTATTTATAACCATGCTAAATGCAAAGATTCTTTGGGTTGATGATGAGATTGAGCATTTGAAACCGCACATTAAATTCCTGAAAGAGAAAGGTTTACAAGTAGAACCTATCAGTAACGGACCCGATGCGTTAGAACGATTGAAAGAAGAATCGTTTGACATTGTGTTTTTAGATGAGAATATGCCGGGAATGAGTGGGTTAGATGTTTTGGCAGAGTTGAAACAAACGATGCCAAAATTGCCTGTCATTATGATTACGAAATCGGAGGAAGAACACATCATGGAGGGCGCAATTGGTTCAAAAATTGCAGATTATTTGATAAAACCTGTTAAACCTATTCAAATTTTATCTGCATGTAAGAAAATTTTGGAAGGGAAAACGCTTGTAAATCAAAAAGTTAACCAAGAGTATCAACAAGATTTTCGCCACCTTGCAATGCAAGTAATGGATGCAGAATCTCACGAAGATTGGCAGGATATTCACAAAAAATTGGTGTATTGGGAGGGCGAAATTGAAAAAAATGCCGATAAAAGTATGGGCGAAGTGCTAAATATGCAGCAGCAAGAGGCAAATAGCAACTTTTCTCGCTTTGTTTCACGTAATTATATGGATTGGTTACACACCAAAAACAAAGCAGACCGCCCAACTTTATCTCCCGATTTGATGCGCGAAAGAGTGTTTCCACACATCGAAGAAGGGAAATATGACAGCGTATTTTTCATTTTGGTGGATTGTCTAAGATATGACCAATGGAAAGTGTTCGAGACCATTATTTCGGATTATTACCATGTAGAACACGAAAGTTCTTACTATTCTATTTTGCCCACTGCCACACAATACTCAAGAAATGCCATTTTTTCAGGAATGCATCCGCTTGAAATTTCTAAGCGTTATCCTAAATATTGGCTCAATGATGACGAAGAAGGGGGGAAAAATTTGCATGAAGCGGATTTCTTGGGAGAATTAGTTACACGCGCAAAATTAAATGTGAAATATTCATATCACAAAGTAATTACGAATGAGGAAGGGAAATTGGTGAACGATAACGTCAATAACTTAATGAAAAATCCATTTAATGCGATTGTTTATAATTTTATTGATTTACTTTCTCATTCTCGCACCGAATCTAATATTATACGAGAACTCGCCCCTAATGAGGCAGCATATCGCTCTATTTCTCGCTCTTGGCTAGAGTTTTCGCCTTTGTTGCAAACGCTCAAAAAATTGGCAGAAAAAAATGTGAAAGTCATTATCACAACCGATCATGGAACGGTGCGCGTGAAAAAACCTGTTCGGATTGTGGGCGACAGAACAACTACTACAAACTTGCGCTATAAACAAGGCAAAAGTTTGAGTTATGAGGAAGATAACCGCACAGTGTTCACAATTCGTAAACCCGAAGATGCTTTCCTGCCCAAAGCGCACGTTAGCTCGACTTACGTTTTTGCGATGGACGACTGCTTTTTTGCGTATCCGAATAACTACAACTACTACGTAAATTATTACAAAGATACGTTTCAGCATGGCGGAATTAGTATGAATGAAATGCTGATTCCTTTCATTGAGTTAAGACCAAAAGGGCGATAACTTCATAAAAATAGGTAAATAAAAGGGCGCGAATCACTTCGCGCCACTTTCTACCTAAACATGAACACCAAAAGTTTATATAATAAAGAACATCGCCAAATTTTAATTAATAATCAATAATTTTAATCATTATCCATTCTCCCTTATTAATTATCAATTATTACTTATCACCTTTCAACTATTAAACGTGAAATTCCCAGTTGTGATACATTTTATTGTCTGGATGAAAATTCTCGCTGATGTCGAAAGTTGTTGTAGTAATTTCTAAAGACTCTACTTCACTCATAGGCAAAGTACGGAAATTAGGTAATTTACCACTCGAAGAATATCCTTCGCCTTGCCACGTAACTAAATGATAATCACCATCTTTGTTGAGGCAAAGCCCATAAGGATGAATGTAGCGCGTATGAGGCTCTGTTGAAATTTTAATTCTACAAACAGAACGATGTAATACCGCACTTGTCAAGGCATAACGAATTGCTTTGTTCATTTGGTTAAAAATTTTAGCGTTACTAATAAGATTATATAGGTTTTTACGTATTTTATTCGCAAAAGGTTTCAATAAATACCATTTTTTTAGCCAAAACATGAAAAATATTCTGTTTTTTTTAGCATTTATTTTTGCATCTTCTTTCCTCCTTGCACAAAATGCTTGGGAAAAATATTGTTTTTTATCCTTTGATAAAATTCCTACTTGTACAGGAGTTGCCGTAGATTGGCAGAAAAGCCCCAAAATTCATTTGTATGATTCAGAAAAATACAAAGGTCATTCTAATTTTGTAAAAAATGGATTGGGTATTAATATTACTTTTGAACAATTTCGATTGGCGGCAAAAAGTGCCGAGAAACGTCAATATTTGCCTTTTTTCTTATATGATCTGCGCAGTTTCCCGATAACCGTTCGGGGAACAAAATACAATTGGGCGATAAAATTGGAGGATTATAGTTATGACGATAGCCCTAAACAAATGACCGAAACCTTGCTAAAACTTGCCGCGATGATTCCCGACCTTTCCAAAGATTTTGGTAAAAAGGGCGTGATTATTTTGAGTAAAAACCCTGATAATAAGGTAAATATGAGCTTAAAACCGAGCTTGGAAGCGAAGGGATATACTTGTTTGACCGAAAAAGAACTAACGATTAAACAAAATGGCGCAACTTTTAAAGTATTAAGCGATGGCGTGGCGTATGGGAAGCTTGTAATGGTGAAAAATGAGGAGGAAATGATGAAATTAACCCCGCAAGACATAGCAGTTTTTGATTTTGTGCCTGTAAAAGTGCCAATCGTTGCTGGTTTTATTACTTTATACCCACAAACTCCGCTTTCTCACATTAATTTATTGGCAAAAAATCGCGGAACTGTTAACTTATACGTATCTTCCCTCGATGAATTGAATAAAGTTGGTAATTTGGTAGGGAAATATGTGAAATTAGTAGCAGATCTCAAAGGTTATAGCTTAGAACCGACAGATTACCTTAGTGTAAAGCATTTTAACGAAAATTTGCGGGAAACAAGCGATAAAATTGTGGTTCCCAAAATAGAAGTATTGTTAAATGAAAAATCCATTTTCCCTATTACCAAAGGAAAAAGCTATGAAGTCAATCTTATTGGCACAAAAGCGGCAAATTATGCTAAACTATACGAGCTATTGGGCGAAAAATACGTAAGACCTGCTTATGCGATTGGTTTTGGCTTGTATCAGATGGTGGTAGCGCAAAAAACTACGCAACTTATCCAGAACTTATTGGCAAACAAAGGCGAATTAAGTATAGATGCTCGCAGAAATCAACTAAAATTAATCCGTACCACTATCAAAAGTAGCAAAATACCCCAAGATGAGCTAAAATATATCTATCAAAAAGTTCAAACCGTCTATGAAAATAGCCGAGTTAGGCTAAGAAGCTCTACAAATTGCGAAGATTTAGATGGATTTAATGGCGCAGGTTTGTATCTTTCGAAGGGATTTAACACAAATGAACCCATAGAAATTTTGGAAAAGAAAATTTTGGCGGTCTATGCTTCCTTGTGGAATGATTTTGCTTTTGAGGAGAGAGAATATTTTGGCATTGACCACAACGAAACGGCAATGGCAATTTTGGTGCATGAGGCTTTTGATGATGAAACGGAGTATGCAAACGGTGTAATTTTGGCAAAACCCAACGAAAATGGCGCGTATGACATCATCGTCAATATGCAAGCCGATTCTATTTCTATCACGAATCCCAACAAATCCGATGCGTCTGAGTTGCTCTATTTGCGTTCAAATCAGCCCTTTACACAATACAAAGTGGAATCTTATTCGAGTTATCGCAACATTTTCGCCAAGTCTGCCAATGATATTTTGTTGCAAGAGTTATACGATAACACGAAAAAAGCACATGCCCATTTTACCAAAGATTATCCCTCACGCGGGATAGATATAGAGGTAAAGATTGTAAAAACGGTAGGCGGTAAAAAATTGTATTTTAAACAGATACGGTTATTTTAGCAGATATTTATTAGAAAAAAAGAGGAAAATTAGCCTATGTAAGGTCTCTATATTGTTTTGAGTAAAATCTAACATTACAGTTTTAGCGGTATTGTTTTTGCTCATAAATACTGTATGAAATTCAACTAGTAGTTAGATTGTTCATGAAATTATATTTTAAAAAAAGAACTAAATAAATCAAAATTTATTTTTTATATAATTAAGCAATGTTTATTAACTACTTTTTATAGCATTAAGCACTGATATTCACATAGTTATTATGAACCTTTAGCAATCACTACATCTTGTCATGAAAGTTTTTACATTCACCTTTTTTCTATATCTCCTTAGCTCATTTGCCTTTTCTCAACGAATGGAGCAAGAGATGGATAGTTTGTTGAATGTATTACAAAAGCAACAACCCGACAGCACAAAAGTACATACCTACCTTTCCTTAGCTCAAATTAACTCTATTTCTAACATCGAAAATAGCTTAAAATGGGCAGAAAGTGGCTTAAACCTTGCAACACAACTTCAATATAAAAAAGGGATAGTCGCTTGCAGTAATGAGTTAGGATACGGTTATAGCATTACGGGAAATAATGAAAAAGCGCTTACTTACTTAACAAATGCGCTGAATATCGCCGAAAATCAAGGGCTTTGGTTGGAGATAATAGACATTCACAACAGCTTAGGAATGATTTTTGGCAAAAAAGAGGAGTATGAAAAAGCACTTGCGCACTTTAGAGCAGCTTTAAAGTCGGGGCAAGAACACAATTTATCCAGAGAAACGGCAATTGGTTATAATAATGTAGGTTTGCTCCTGAGCAAACAAGGGCAATATGTGTTGGCTCTTGACCATTTTTTGGCAGCAGAGCAACTCTATGAGAAAGC
>JBJXHA010000199.1:0-3772 GCA_046160275.1 Bacteroidia bacterium
TCCAAGAATGAAGAGACTCTTGAACTTGTAAGGAAAATTGTCAAGGAGAATAATCTGAATTATGTCATTGACGCGGATGCGATTTCTGCATTCAAGGGGAATTTGAGATATCTTAAGAATAAGAAAATTATTCTGACACCTCACATGGGTGAGTTTTCAGATTTGATTAACAAAAATATAGATGAAGTTAGGAATGATTTTTATGAGTTGTCAAAAAGTTTTGCAAAGGAACATAATGTAGTTATAGTGTTAAAAAATTCACCTACCATAGTTACCTCCGGAGAAGGATTTTATATTAATTCCACAGGGAGGGAAAATCTTGCTACAGCCGGAACCGGTGATGTTTTATCAGGAATTATATCAAGCATGTATTCACAGTCAAAAAATATTCTTGACAGTGCAATAGCCGGTGTGTATATCCATGGAATGTGCGGTGACAGTTTATATGAAGGGTTCGGTGCTTCATCTACTTTAGCAGGAGATCTGATAAATGAAATTCCGTTTGTTAAAAATGATTTGAGCAGAATTGAAAATTAATCCGCGGATTTATCATATAAGTCTTTTACTGTATTTTAAACAATTTCCTTCATTTGAAATTGCTTGCCTTTTGCAGCAATGCATAATTTAAAAACCTCTGTAATTCCATTTGCATCAAGTTCTGATTGATATTTATTGAGGTTCATTTGCTTTTCAGCAGCTTCTAAAGCGGTGAGATAAGCGTTATCATTTCTCGCTAATTTTATTTCAATTAGTACTCCTTTTTGATGTGGACTTTTTTTCTTAGGAATCATGCAAATATCGTATCTTCCATAGCCCGTTTCCGCATTCGATTTGATGATATAAAGATGCCCAAGCTGCGCCACCATTCCCAAAAATAAAGCATGATAAAAAACTTCTGTTTGCCCTTCTTTGGTGTCGTGCGTGCTTACGGTTTGTTCGAAAAAACGCTCAAAGAACATTTCAAATGGCTCATAATGTCCTTGCATTAAATATTGCAGCATTTTGTCATAATCCTGATTCTTTAGGTTCAAGTCTTCAAAAAGCCAATGTTTTATGGTTTTTCTATAACTGCTAATCACCTCCTGATTGGGTACAGAAATCTCAAATTCTATTTCGTACAAATCATCTATTTGCGGCAAACGTTTTGCTTTGAGATAACCTGCTGAAAGCAAGAGCGAAAAAATGGCATTTTGATCTTTGTCCAAACTCGAAAAAGTAACCTCTTCGGACAAAGTCCGTATTAATTTCTTTCCCTCCATTAAGTCATTAATTTCCTCCCTCAAATTGCTCTCACCTGAGAGTAACAGCTTGCGTAGCAATGTATTATCCGCAGTATTTACCCAATAAGGACGAAAACCCTCTTTGTTATTATCTATATAATGAAGAATTGACCAAGGATTGTAAATGCTCGTTTCGCCAAATAAATAACCGTCATACCAATATTTTACCAACTCTTTTTTATCCGACAAATCATAATCATCTAGCATTTTGAAAGTTTCGGCTTCCGTAAAACCCATTTTATCCGAAAATCTATCAATGTTTAAAACACTAGAAGTTTTAGGATTATTTAAGCCCGAAAACAAACTTTCTTTTACAATTCGTAAAATCCCCGTTACCACTCCTTTTTCCAAATAAGGGTTATCTTTTAGCGCTGATTCCATCAAAGAACGCAAAAAATCAATGCCTTGTTGGTAAAATTTATTCAAATAGGCGGCATACATTGGGCTATCGTATTCATCAATCAAAATGATAACTTTCTGGTTATGATGCTGATATAGTAATTGAGATAGTGTTTTAATCGCATGAGAATAGGCAAACTCATCTGCTTTTCCGGATTCTAATTTGGCAAATGATTCTCTTTGAGATTTGGTGATTTTTTTCGAATCCAACAAATACAAATGCTGGCGACACATTTCTTTTAAAATGGATGTATAATTTTTAAAGGCTCCTGCCCAAGTATTTTCTTTTATCCCTTTTAATGACACAAAAATCACAGGATGTTTACCCGCATATTTCTCATATTCAGGCTTTTGTGTAATGGCAAGCCCTTCAAAAAGGTGATGGTTTTCTTGTGTAATATCAAAAAAACGATGAACCATAGAAAGCGTAAGCGTCTTTCCAAAGCGGCGAGGGCGTGTACATAAAATCACTTTTCCTCCATTCAGTATCTCCTTGATAAACAGCGTTTTATCAACCAAATAATAATTCCCTTCTCGTAAGTCCTTAAAATCTGAAAACCCAATGCCTATTGCTTGTTTCATTTTTTTAAATTTTAGACAAAGATACAAACCACGAGACAAATAAGCAAAAGTCATTTCTCCCTTAACTGCGAAAACGACAGGACTAATTTATTCTTTGTACAAAGTAAAATTATAATTTTCACTTTTAACATTGCCATTTCCCCTAAAAAATACTATCATTGGACAGAATCCTTGTAAGCCTGTTTTTGTGTAGTTTTTCATCAAAAACAACAAAGCATCATTCAACAAAATCAAGGGAATCAATTACCATGAAACGTTTATTTTTTTTAGGAGTCTTTTTTAGCTTATTCATTTCCACCCAAGCGCAAGTTATGTGGGCAAATAAAGTTATCGCACATCAGTTTGGAAATGGGCAAACGGTTGGACAAAGTGATGATTATTTCCCCAAAAATGTGTTTGGGCAGGTGAGCTTGAGCGCAAGTCCTACGAGTCCCGCAAATACGCCTGATGAAATTGTTTCTTTGGGCAGAAATGGCTGGATTATTTTGGGATTTGCGCAACCTATTATTGATGGTGTAGGCGATGATTTTATTGTGTTCGAGAATGCTTTTAATTTCCCACTAGGTGTTTTTGATGAATGGTTGAGGGTTTCTGTAAGTGAAGATGGCATCAATTGGATAGATTTCCCAGTGGACACTTTAACGGGCGTAGGTATGGCTGGCAGAACTCCGACAAATGGCGCAAGTCCTACTTTTCAAGATGTTACACAGTGTGGCGGCGATGGATTTGACTTGGCAACGGTAGGTTTAACCCAAATTCAATACATCAAAGTTACAGACGCGACCAAATATCAAACACCCGACAAACTATCTGCTGAACTTGATGCTATTGCAGGGCTGCATTTCTCTCCTAGTAATAGCCAAAGTCCCAACCTTCCCCCTCATCTGATTTCTTGGCAAAACACAGCAGAATACCTTCATTTTCAAGCAAATAACGCTCCTCTTTCTTTAGAGTTATTCGACATAAAAGGGCAAAAAGTAGGCGCAATCTCTTTAGCCCCTCACGGCAGTTCAGCCCTTTCAAAACAAAACCTCCCCGCAGCTTGTTATCTGCTGAAAGTACAAACTGCTTCAAATTGCTATTTTCAGAGAATAATGTGGTGAAAATTTCGTATCTTTGAAGCCTAAATTGCTAATAAAATTATGTTTCAAATGACACCGATGGTGCAACGACTCGTGATTGCCAATGTTTTGGTTTACATCGCCATTTTAGTTGTTTCAGATTCTACGTATAGCGAGTTTTTTTGCTTGCATAAATCCGGTTGGGTAATTCCAAGAGGAGAAGGAGACGATTATCCTTTTCTTCCCTTGCAAATCATTTCCCACTTTTTTTCGCATAGCAAAGGAAGTTTTTTTCATATTTTGTTCAATATGCTGGCACTTATTAGCTTTGGCTCGCGCATGGAGTTAGTATTTGGTGCAAAGAGATTTTTACAATTTTACCTTTTTTGTGGAGTGTTAGGGGGCGTTTTTATTACCTTCTTAGACCCCTCTCCCATTCCTGTAGTAGGG
>JBJXHA010000200.1:0-4845 GCA_046160275.1 Bacteroidia bacterium
AGATTTCTTTTTCTTCTTTTGTAAGCTTTGCGCCATACGGGGGGTTGCCAATCACAATATCAAAACCCGCCTCATTTCCATGAAATACCTCGCTAAAAAAAAACCTAAAATCGAAATTACTTTGATAATTGTGGTTATATTCGTTAGCTGTTTCTAACAAAGTATTCAGATGTGTATTAATTTTTTGTTTCAATGCCCATTTGGTTTCGGGGTTACTTTCTTCAAAAAACGCTACCTTATCTTGCTCAAATTCCTTATCCACGTTCACATCTATTACTCTTAGCCCTTTTAAGCTATCGCCCTTCATAATTTTAAAGTCTAAGTTGGGCAATGCTTGCGGCTCAATCTCGTCCACCACCAAACTAAGCCAACATCTTAAACGCGCTATATCTACCGCCCCAGAGTCAATATCTACCCCGTAAATGCTTTCTTGGATAATGTGTTTTTTGATGTCCACCTCATTTACCTTTCCCCAACCTTTGTAGCCATACAAAACCACCATTAGGTTAAAAATTTCTTGCAGTATGCCCATTGGAAACGCGCCTGAACCAATGGCAGGGTCGCAAATTTTAATTTTTTCTAATACCAAGATAATGTCCGTTGCATGGCGTTTTACCCAAGTTTCTTCTTGATTGCCTAATTCTACTTGTTGGATAAGTTTTAAGATGGTATCGTAGTTTAGCCCTCCCAATTTGTCCGCTAAATGAACGGCAAGGCTCTCTCTACACATATAATGTACGACCTCTTTGGGCGTATAAAACGCGCCTTTGTCTTTGTTGTCTTCGAGTAGGTTTTCGAAGATGTGTCCGAGCATTTCGGGGTCAACGGCTACGGTATGCTCATCGGGGGCATCTTCGTAAACGGTGAAGTTGTATTCATTAAATTTCTCAAATAAATTGTAAAATAAATCAGCAGGTAAGACGAGCGGGTGATATTTTTTATCTTGGCTATCATCAAACAAGCCTCCATTTAGGTAAGGGAAATAGGAGGCGATCGTAGGCACTACGGTTTGCGAGTGAGGGTTATTAAGTGTTTTAAAAAAGAGGGGAATTAATTCTTGTTTATAAAAATCGTCTTTGTAAGGCGAATGATGAAACAAATCATAAAGGTAATTGGGATTACCCGCCCCCCAATGAATCTGGGTTTTGCCTTGCGCGTCAGTAGTAATAGGACAAGCCAGCCAGCCTTTTTTCTGTATAAAATACAAAAACACAATTCGCCCCATCATTCTTTTCACAAAATCGCGGGCTTGCTTTTCTTCTCTGCCAAAGAGGGTTTGCAGTTGGAAATTGGCTGCATGGGCTTGTGTTTCTGTGAGTTTGTTGCCTACTTTTTGGTAGCTTTTTCCAGTAAGGTAGGTAACAAAGTCTTCGTAAATGCTTTTGTAGGCTTTGAAAAACTCCTTACTCAATTTCTCGACCGAGAAAGCCTCTTCAAAGTCGCTTAGAGTAAGCGACAGAAAGAGGTTGTTTTGTTGTTTTTGCATGAGAGCCGCAAAGCGTTGGGCTGCGGTAAGGGCTTTTTCATTTTCGCCAAATAAATAAGTAAAGCGTTTGGGCGCGGTTGCTTTGTCTTCGATGGTGTTAGTTTGGGTGTTGCGCACTTTTCGCTTACTGATGTAGCTAAACCGCCATTTTTTTCCTTGCACAAATACGACCATTGCGCCCGCTACTTGTTGTGTAAGGGTTTTTACGAGGTTGCGTAGCCCTACTCTGTTTCGGGTGAGTTTTACGCCCGCACTGAGCTGCACTTCAAATAAGCCTATTTTTGTGTAATCGTCCACTGCGTAATGCCCTAATGCTAGGCATTGTGTAGCAACCTGTTGTTTACCAATGTCCACAGGTTGTGGGCGGCTCAACAGTTGTACACTTGTAAATAAGTTGGTGAGCAAAGTAGCCCATGTTTGTTGGTTATATTCAAGTTCAAATACTTGTCTAATTTCTTGTGTGGTCATGGTGGAGTTGATAGTGCGTTATTTTTTTATTATTTAGCACGAGCGTGGACGTTCGTGCTAAATAATAAAAAAAAAGATGAGAAAATTTCCTTTCTTTGTTAGGAAAGGTTTGGGGGGGCAAATTAACAAAAAGTAGCCGAAATAATTACTTGTGGTTCAATATTTATGTTATCTTTTTGGGTAGGTCTTTCAAGTTTAGAGGTGTATTTTGCCGCAAGTTTGATGAGTTCGCGTTCAAGTTCTGTGGCATTGACTTGCAGTTTGCGCAAATCATATACTTTGGTAGCTAAATTTGTGTAAGTTCCGTTTTTTACAAGTGGATATAAAGTCTGCGCCGCTTTTTTGGCAGCAGGGTTTTGTAAAATATTATCATGTAATAGTTGCCCGATGAATCGTAGTGCGTTTTGTGTGCGCACATCTGTACCGTCTTTTTTGCTACCGACAATTTCGGGCGAGGTGAGGTCGCACTCAAACTGATACATAATTCGGTTAATTTGTTGATAATGAATGGCGGGAATAGGCAATACGCTTTTCTCGTCTTGTGTTGCTTCAAATAAAATTACCGCCTCTTCAAAAGGAATAGGTTGAATTGTATTCCCATCATAACGGTAGATATTTTTATGCTCTCCGCTTTTCATGAAGGCAATACTAAGTGCCGAACCGCCTTCTTTTTGCTTACGAATCACACGCGTACGCAAAGGCATTTGTTGAATCGCTTTAAAATATTCGGGGTTTTGCGCTCGAAACTTTCTCAAAAACTCTAAATAAGCTGTACGCAGGTCTTGTTCTTCCCCTTTTTCTTCGTACATCGCAAATTGGTCTATCATTTCCTCAAGGGTATAAATTTTGTTGTCTTCGCCAAACGCGCTATGGCTACTTTGGAGTTTTGCCAAAGATTTTTGTCTTAAATTAATGCGTCTATCGCCCTGCTCCGAGGGGTAGAAATTATAGTTGTAAATACAACGCGCTTTCGTTCCAATTCGATTAATACGCCCCAAACGTTGTATTAATTTGGTGGGATTCCAAGGCGTATCATAATTCACAATCACATTTGCCCGATGTAGGTTAATGCCCTCTGCCAATACATCGGTAGTGAGAATAATTTGGTAGTCATTTTTGAATGTGTCCTCAAAATTGGCATCAAAGTTTTCCCTGATGGTGTCAAATTCTTTGTTTCGATTTTCGGAAGTAATACTTAATACTTTATAAAGCGTTTCGCTTTGTAAACGTTTCATTAAGTAAGTTAATGTATCTGCGCTTTCGGTAAAGATAACGAGTTTGCCCAATTCATTCTTTTGGGCATCAAAGTATTCATTTTGTAGCAAGTCAATAAAAACCTGCCATTTGGGGTCATCGTCTTCTTTTATGTTTTGCCATTTATCATTTAACGCGGTCAGATGCTCGTAGTCTTTTCTAAGTCCTTCGATAAAGCCTTTTTTAAAATCTGTCTGTCGAAATTTTTTATTTTTAGGTTTATTATCATCTATTTTCAAAATTTCAATTTCGATTTCTTCATCACTTTTCCCTTGATTCAACAAGTCAGAAATGTCTAAATCAGGCGCAATAAAAATGCTATCTCTTTCATACATTTCAATCATTTGTTGGGTGGAGGTGGTAATTTTCCCCAATGATTTTTTAAAGGCATAAAAGCTACTTTCCAGCCTTTTGATAAGTTGGGTCTGCATGATAAAAGCCAAAGACCTAGAAATCGTTTCTGCGCTTTGGTACAAACCGTTGTTTGCTGTGTCTGTCAAGTAAGCAATGGCTTGATAGCGAAAAAAGTCTATTTTGTTTTTATCTATAATTGCATTTGCTGTTTCCATGAACAACTCGGCTAGGTGATGCGGCAAAATATATTCATTTGCCAAAGGCTCTGCAACTTTTGGGAAAGCGATTTGTTGAGTTATTAAATCATTCCAATAGCGTTCATTTTTCATCAAATCGGTTCGAGTTCTTCGAATCGTTATATCTTTAATTACTTTATCTCGTATGTCTTTAAAGATAGCTTGAATCCCTTGCAAATCAAGGGGCGTTTTTTGGATAATGGCTTTGTAATTAGTAGTGTGAGGGTAAAAATACTTTTGTAAATTATTTTCTGGAACAGAAGGTAAATTGCAATTCCGCAAGTCTTGAAACAAACTAATCAAATGATAGATGTCTTCGGGTTTGTTATTTAAGGGAGTTGCCGAGATTAATACGATTTTTTTATCAAATCCTTCCACTCCGCCAATATTTTCTCTTCCAGATTTACAAATAATTTGCAAATTTTGGAATTGATTGCTTTGGTGATTTCTAAATTTATGTGCTTCATCTACTAAGATTAAATCATATCGTTCTTTATCATTTAGAAATTTCTCCTCTATGATTTTGTCCAAACTACCATTTGTAATAAAATCACAATAATCATGAATTTGAAAAGCCTTAAAGGTATTTTTCCAGTTTTTTTCGAGTGCAGGAGGGTAAACTACCAATATTTTGGTTTTTACCCCATTGTTAATAATAAATTTCTTTGCCAGCAATGCAGCCATTACTGTTTTTCCTGTACCTACCACATCGGCAAGAAAAAAGCCGTTATATTTTAGCAATAATTCGTAGCCTTGATTTACTGCATCTACTTGGTAGCTTAATTTTTTAAACTTTTGTGCAGGAATATCTCCCATACTATCAGGGTCGTACTCAATACTTTTGCCAAAAAATTCAATTAAAAATTTTATATACAACTCAAAAGGGCTTGGATTTGCATCAAGGTAGGTTTTTTTTACAAGGTTAGGCGCGTCAAGTGGGAGAATAGGAGTACTTTGTATCCAAAGTTTTTCAAACTCATCATTCGCAAATTTCACATTATGGTAATCTCTCAACTCTACATTCATTTCATAATTATGCTCGACATG
>JBJXHA010000201.1:0-2907 GCA_046160275.1 Bacteroidia bacterium
ATGTAATGCTGTACGGGCTGCTTTAGCTGCCCGATAACTTGCAAAAACTTCGTTTTTGCGCTTTTGCGGCAGCTAAAGCAGCCGCTACAGGTTTTAGTTAGCATTACATTTGAAGGACTACCGAAAAAACGTATGTAATTTGCGGACTTGGTGTTTGTACTATTTTACCATGAATTTCTGCACAGCCTCCACGCCATTCATACGCCATTTAAGTAAATACAAACCGCTTGTAAGTGTGTTTGCGGGAACAAATTTTTGTTCAAATGTTCCTACATTCACCTTTCCTTGATATAAAATTGCCACTTGTTTCCCTGCATAATCATATACTTCGAGTTGCAAATTACCTGCTTGTCTAATTTCCGCTTTTATAGAAGCCTCTTCCGCTATGGGATTGGGTTGAATAGGCGAAAGCGTAGCCATCGTAGCAAAAGCAGCATCTATTCCAATTGAACCTGTAACGGTTACTTTTACAATATCTGTTTTAGCGCAACCATCTGAATTTGTGCCTGTTACGGTATAATCAGTGGTTACACTTGGGCTTGCTTTGGGATTTGCAACCGTAGAATTGCTCAAACCTGTACTTGGCGACCAAGTATAAGTATTTGCGCCCAAAGCTTGTAGTTGCGCACTGTCCCCTGCGGCAATAGTTTGGTCAGCCCCTGCATAAGTCGTTGGGTTAGAAAACACATTCACATACACTCCATCTGTCGAAGAACAACCTGCTGCTGTAACCGCTTTAAAGGTGTAAGAGGTAGAAGTAGTAAGTGTAGCTACAGGATTCAAAATCAAGGCATTACTTAAACCATTTGACGGAGTCCAAGTATAAGTACAATTAGGTAGATTGACGGTAGCGTTAAGTTGTGCCGTTGTATTAAAACAACCATTTACATCAACGCCTGCATTTACATTGGGTGTTACGTTATAGGCAACTACCACATTTTGCGTGTTTTGTGCGTTTCCAATGGTATTGGTTACAAATAAATTTGCGGCATAAGTACCTGCACTTGGATAATTGATAATAGGACTCATTGCCACCGAACTGCTAGGTGTTCCTCCCGGAAAATACCAACTATAAGTAAGCGGGCAAGCATTAATGGTACTCATTTGATAGCTAAATTGAACTTTCCCATCGCATTTTTCTACGAAAGAAAAATTTGCCGTTGGGCTATTTGTAATTGCAATATTTTGTAAGGAATTGTAAGCATTAATACGACCTGCCCCCATCTTTCCTGCATATTGTGTGGCAGTAGTTGAAGGATAAGCATCACAACCTTGTTTCAAATATGCCTCTATTTGGTCAGGCGTAAGGCAAGGATTTAGGCTCAACATCAATGCACAAACTCCTGCACAAATCGGGCTTGACTCTGAAGTACCATCAATTGTGCCATAGGTACCAAATACATTCGTGGTATAAATGCTAACGCCAGGCGCGCCCACATCTACACTGTCATTGTAAGTCGAAAAGCCTGCTTTGTTATCGCTGCCATTTGTTGCTGCCACCGAAATAACATATTTTGAATAAGCAGGATAATGTGGGGTATTTGTACCTGTATTTCCTGCTGCTCCACAAAGCACAACCCCTGCATTATGCGCAGCGGCAATGATATTATTCCCCGTTGCACTTCCTACACTTCCGCCCCAAGACATATTTACTACTCTCGCACCCGCAGCAATTGCATAGTCAATCCCTTGATAACCATGGCTAATCCCGTTTTGTGTGATGTTGTCGTTTTTCGCTTTAACTGGAATTAATTTACATTTAAAAGCAGGGGCTGTTGTACCAATTCCGTTATTTGTACTTGCTCCTGCACAACCAGCCACGCCTGTTCCATGACAATATTTAAAGTCAGCATTGTTACAATCAATTAAAGTAGGGTCAGCCGAAGGGTTATTGTCGTTCATCGCTACGTCCCAACCTCTTACATCATCTTTAAAGCCATTGTTATCATCATCAATGTTATTATTAGGAATTTCACCTGCATTGGTAGCCCAACTATTAATTAAATCGGGGTGATTAATGTTAAAAGCATCATCAATAATGGCAATTTTTATGTTCGGGTCGCCTTGTGTGAGGTTCCATGCATTTAGGAGATTGATTTTTGCAATGTGCCATTGTTGAGCAGCATTGTAATCATTCGGGGTAAAAGAAGGATAATAAATAGGGCATTTTTCAGCATAATCTATCCATTTTAATTCCTGCAATTCGGCAATAAGTTGCGCTACCTCTGTTTCGGAATGAAATTTAAAGGTATAAATCGTATTCACCAAAACATCATTTGTTATAAATGTTCGGCGAATGTCATAGACCCCATAACGTTTTGTAATACTTTGTAAATCAGGAAAATGGCTTAATTTATTTTGTTCCCCTTCGTTCGTAATTATAGGCAAGGTGTGCCCCAAATTAGGCAACAAACGGACAAAGATTTCCCCTGCCAAAAAGCTAGGTTGTGCCGCGTTCTGTGCAAAAACAAAAGAAGAAAAACTCAAAAGTAAGCCGAACATCAAGTGTGAAAAATAATACTTTGCTTTCATAAATAGAAAAATAGTGTGATTGGAACAAATCTTATGAGATTGTAGATTTGTTTGTACTTAACGCAAAACAAGGGGCAAAGGTAAATGTTTTTTCCTGAAAGAATCATACCTTACTGAATGAGAAATTTCCCTATCTTTACCGCAAAATTTTATTCATCTGATCTTATTTTAAATGAAACAACAATTTTTATTTTGGGTATTTGTATTTGCCTCTTTTGCTTTAAAAGCAGAATACAATTACACCCTAGCTTGGGAAATGCCTAGCACTCACACCTACAAGGTTTCCTTACAAGTAGAAGCAAATTCTGGGCAATCTACTGATTTTCAGATTGCTGTATGGCGGCCAGGTCGCTACATTCGCCAAGATTATGCTGC